>NZ_DATGTT010000065.1:0-164288 GCF_035301675.1 Lentibacillus sp.
CAGCGGTCATTGTTTTTAGCAAATGCTAAACCAGATGATGTGAAGGCAAAATTAGAAGATGGATTGTTAAAAATCACGATAGGTAAAGATGAACAAGCCATAAAAGACAATTCACGCAAAATTGAAATTGAATAATGACTGCATTAGAAAAACCCTACGCATTACTGTAGGGTTTTTCTTTTGGAATTTTTCATCAATCAGGCGCTTTAATGGAATAAATGAAGCCATTAGGGGGAGGGAAAAACAAATCACTACCCGGCTAACTCGTTGGGTAGTGGTTTTGGTCTTGTCCACAATCTGTCAACGTTGCCCACGAAAATTCAACGGATTATACATGTTTGTATATATGCTATTTAAGTTTTTGTTACCTAAAAGTGCCTGTTCAATGAGTTTATAAATAACATAGATAGGCCAACAATGCTTATTATTGGTACAATTAATATTTGCAAGATATAAAAGACAAACTTAATAACCCGGACTTAACGCACTTATTCCTGTATTTTGGTATTTGTGTGATTGGTCACAAGAATGGTAACGAATATATCGCAATAAACTAAAATGCAACAAAAATAAAGAGAAGCATTATTTATTTGAAACGGTGATGTATATGCACTCTGAAATGTTATAGAACATTGCAAAATGTCTCGTCAAGGCCTCCTAAGCTGTGAACCCTCACATCAAGAGGAAATTTTTAATGGTTGATTATAAACATAAAATGGTAACTTCCAATGATGATGTCACGGAAGTTACCATTGGTTAACTCTTTAGGGGTTAATTTTTATGTGTGATTCTAGAGTCTTATATTATAGTCACCATGCTTGCTTTTTCTAATGACCACAACAAATATAGTGACCACGCAAATGACCACACATTAAACAATTGAGAACAAACGTTTGCAAGGTGTTAATTGTGGTATATCATAATTTGTTATATAATTTCATGGAGAACAACATATCAAAAATAGGCAAAAATGGTAACAATTAAACGGGTCATGTAATAAACAAAGCGGAGGTGGTATGGTTATACACCTCCCGCTTTTTTAAGGGTGTCTAGTTCGTTAAACGTGTAAATGTGAAAGCCTGCGATACAAAAGTCTGATTCATTTAAGTACGGGGTGTAGGCGTTCACCAAAGTGCCGGGATCATAGCCGCGCATCAGTCTACTCGATAATTTCAGGTTTTTTCTGAGGAAGCGGAGTGAATCAGTGACACCAATACGGGGTGCGATGCGAAGCAATTTGTCCAATTTCACGGGACCTGGTAGGCCCAGATAGCACGGCAGCTGCAGACCGGATGCGCGCTGCTGCTGCAGCCAGGCAAGGACCTGCCCGGAATCAAAACACATTTGTGTTACGGCGTAATGTGCAAGGGGGGCTTTTGCTGCAAAATCCTGATTGAGTGTGTCTGTATCGATATGCGGGTGCCCTTCGGGATACGCAGGAATACCGATCCGATGCGGCCCGTTTTCGTGTGTGGCCAAGGACTGCAATAAGTCAAGGCCATGATGATACGGGCCCAGTGGTTTTTCCTGATCGCCTCCAACGATAAATATTTCGTTCAAATCATTCTCAGCGAGACGATCAAGAACTGTGGTAAGATGTTCTTTACTTCGGATCATCCGCGCTGCAATATGGGGAATAACCTGAGCGAAATGAGGCGCTAAAGCGATTGATTTATCAATCGTAGCGTCGATACCATTTGTCGGTGAGCAGGTGATTGTCAACGTGGCATGGGAAGGGAGGGACGCTGTGGCCCGTTCAACGATGCCCTTAGCGGGTATGAGTTCAAAGCGGGGCCCCCCCGTTTGATTGAACAGAGCCGCTGAAGATTGCTGATCCATCATGTTCATCCCTACTTTCTTTTAAATATGATCATTGTAAGGCAAGCTACATGACACCTGTAATAGGGCCGTCATGATTTTGTGAAGTCCTCTAACGATCAGTGGCTAAAGTGCCTTTAAAGAGATTCAATTCTCAATAGCGAAATATCTGTGCAGCGGGCCTGTTTGTAAACAGACCCGCTGCATCGCGTATTATCACGTCTCAAGCTTTCGGCCGGTCTGGGTATATCCCGTCCCGGGGTTTTCAGAAGTCTTGAACGGCGTTTGCGCAACCTCCGCCGGAACACGCCCGCTGGCATATGGTTCGGGCAGGAATACCTCAAGCTGGGTTCCAATCATACTGAACAAATTGGGCAGCATTGCGTAACCAATGTTGCACCCCTGATTTGGCGAATAGAAGGCAGAGGTGACATAGCCAATCAGCTTCGTACCGTTTTCCGCGTAAACCATATAGAAATCGGCCGGGTACCAGTCGATCTTTTTGCCGCCGAATTTCAGCCCGACGAGTTTTTTAGTGACACCTTCGTTTTTAATGCGGGTTAGGGCTTCTTTGCCGATAAATTGGGATTTAGTCAGGTCCACTTGCCACCCTAAGCCCACTTGGTATGGGTTGGTCTCCTGGTCCATATCCTGTCCATAGGAAAGGATTCCCGCTTCAAGCCGCCGGATATGGCCTGGAGCAATCACTTTTAGATTGTATGGTTTACCCGCCTCGAGGAGAGGATACCAGAACTGTTCGGCATTGATGCTGGCATTATAGAGATAAATCTCAAAGCCTGCTTCACCCGAGAAACCCGTGCGGGACACAATGACGGGACAATCGTTCACTTCCCCTTCCATCAGCCCGTAGTAAGGAACGTCATGAATGCGCTCGCCAAATAAATCGACCATGAGTGATGTTGATTTTGGTCCTTGAATTTGTACGGGAGCCACATCGATTTCGCGTACTGTACAATCAAAGTTGTTCATGATTTTAAGTGCCTGTAGCCACAGCGACACGTCGCTGTCGGATAAAGAGAACCAAAACTCATCCTTATACGGACGGAGGAGAACCGGATCATTGATGATGCCGCCTTCGTTATTGCATAAAATAACGTAGCGGGCTTTTCCTGTCTTGACTTTCTCGACCGAACGCGTAATTGCCAAGTCCACCAGCCTCGGGGCATCGGGGCCTTTCACCTGGATCTGCCGCTCTACCGCGACATTCCAAAGTGTGACGTGTTCGGTGAGATATTCGTATTCCTTGAGGAGACCGCCCTCCTCCATCGGAATATAGGCACGCGGGTGGTACATGTTGTTGTAAACCGAATAGCACCATGACCCGGATTCTTCGGAAAGGTGCCAGAATGGGGACTTGCGCACTCTTTGCGATATAAGCATGCGTGAGCCGTTATCCCCGCTTTGACGCAAATTGACCGGAACGTGTCTTTGCACGCCCGCTTCCTCGAGATCGTTAGACGTTTTAAACTCTGATAGAGGTTTTCCTTCAATAGACAAACCGATTGCCTCCTTTTGTTTTAAAGGAATATAATTCCCATTTTCGTAAAAGGTACTTTACTGTTGATGATCGGCATTTGAATCCGGCACTTGCCGCCGAAATCCCAAACGTTCGATCTATCAGAGACTTGGTAACAACCCGGACCACCCACAATCGCCTCGTGTAAAATATTGATGTCAGTCCTTATCAACTGACTTGCGTATCATACCCCCTTTATATGTTAATTGCCTTACTTCTGAACTGAAAACAATTGATTAATGAAGCGCTTACATTATATGTTATGATAATATAACTCGTTTTGAGCAGCCCATTCAAGGATTTTTTGGACGCCTATACGGTGTGTCTATTCAGATTTTTCCAAAAAATTTTTAGCAATTGAACGTTTGATAGAGCTACTGACAGCGTCATTTGCTTGATGACTATGATGTCCGTGCATCACAATATTTCATTAAAGTATGCTGCCGATCCGGACGCCCTCGGATATGGCATCGCTTAGACGCCTTGGTGCAATCGCGTCACCGATTATTTGAACATTAAGCTGGGGATCTGCCTGTTTCATTTGCTCGTAAAGTGCATCTTCTGCCGTTTGATACCCAACGAATACCACCAGATCAGCCTCATCTGCCAGCCGTTTGTTTCCGGACCAGACGTCATTTAAAAGGAGGTAACCATCCTTTTGTCCTGCAAGCTGTTGATTTGGGGAGAGGACAACTTGATTTTCAGCAAGCAGACGATACAACTCCGGTTTTTGCATGGCGTCAAGATCTTCACAGACAGACCACAACGGTGTGACTAATTCAACCTGAGAGGCACCGGCATTTGCGGCGAAATTGGCTATACTGGCTCCGCGAAACTTTCCCTCACGATCATAGACCATAACCCGCTCATCTTTTTCAATGGATACGTCTTGTTCAAGAATTGCAATATCTGTCACACAACGCGCTGTGACGTCGCCGGCTGCAGTGAGAATGTCCGGATAGGATCCTGTTGCAAGCACAACCTTATCGGGATCCAGTTCGATTAGACTGTCAGGCGTCACTGCCGTTTTGAGCCGTACATCAACATTTAGCCGCTCGAGTTCCTTTTTAAGCCACTCTATGTGTCTGCCATAGTGCGGTCGTTCGGGAGCGGCTACAGCGGCTGTCATTTGTCCTCCAAGCCTATCGCCGCGCTCCAAAAGCATGACGTCATGCCCGCGTGCAACAGCCACACGTGCAGCCTCCATCCCTGCAGGTCCGCCGCCAACGATGAGTACGCGCCGCGTATAATCAGCCGGCTCGAAATTTTCTAAAGAACTGTCGCCGATGGCAGGATTAACGGTGCAAATGATGGGCATGCCCATATACAATCTGCCAATGCATCCTTCCGTACAAGCGTTGCACGGGCGGATTTGAGACAGTTCTCCTGCCATTGTTTTTTGAGGTAACTCCGGATCTGCGATAATGGCCCGGGTCATACCTACTAAATCACAATCTTCATTGACCAGGGCCTCTTCCGCCTGCTCGGGCTCGAGGATTCGTCCGGCAACCAATACCGGGGCTGATAGATTTTCTTTCATTCTATGTGCCGCGTGGTTAAACGTACTGCGAGCAAAGGTATCACCTGGAACAACCGCTGATTGGGCAGCATAGGTTGCAGCATTTCCGCCAGAAATATGAAATAGGTCAATGTGGCCCAAACGATCAAGTCTCTCGGCAATCTCGAGCATGTCATCCTGGTCAAGACCCAGATCGTCCGTAACAGGATCGCCAGTCATTCTAAAACCAATAATAAAATCATCGGATACGGCCTCAGCAACTGCTTCAATCACCTCTTCGGAAAAACGCATGCGTCCGGTCAAGTCACCTCCATAGCGGTCTGTCCGCTTGTTGATGGCTGGGCTCCAGAATTGTTCAATCAAATGCCCCGAGAAAGAAGTGATCTCAATCCCATCCCAGCCGCATCGTTCCAGCCTTGCTGCAGCATCAGCAAAGGCATCGATAACCGGCGGTATTTCTTCAATACGCAAAACATGTGGTGTTTCACGATGGACCCCTTCTGAAATAGCAGATGGCGCTTGTAAAGGACGGCCGCTAATCGAGGAATCTCCTCGTCTGCCCATGTGGGTGGCTTGAGACATAATCAACCCGCCGTGAGCATGCACTTTATCTGCAAGGTCTTCTAATAATGATTCGTTTTCAGGGTCCCATAAGCTGACTGAACCATACGAGGCTGAAGAATATTTGTACACACTTGCCGAACCAAAGGCCATAATCAAACCGGCGCCGCCAGCTGCCTTACGTTCAAGGTAGTCAACATGGCGTTTGTTTAACAAACCTGAATCAAACCCCGGCGCATGAGCGGTTGATACTATCCGGTTTTTCACTTCGCGGCAACCAATCCGGAAGGGGCTGAACAAATTCTGAAAATCCCTTCTTACGCTTGTTGAGTGATCCGTAGTCATCGATTTTACCTCCCTTGGAAAATTGGCTTCTGAGCAAACATTTCGGAAAGATTTTTCCCATTGGCGGAACGGAAAGCGCTTACATTATATCCTGAAAACTGGTTGCCGCTTGATTATTTTTAAATTCTGCGCGGCAACTTATCACAATGTTTTCAAAATTTAATACTTTATTTAACGAAATATTATTAGAAACCCATATTGATGTCAAGATATTTTTTAAAATATTTTTTGATTGTTGTTTTAAGCAAAATCTAAATTAATAAATACAGAGGGAAGAGCGGTGCGTTGGTTGACGTAATGGTAGATTGATTCCCACTGGCTGCGGGGCAGACCAGCTGTACAAAGCTGAAATACTACATCCGCCCATATGAGAATTTGTCCAGAAGCTGACAGAAAAGTCGGTCTTTCTCGGCTGTTTTTGTCATTTGACCCCAGTGAGAAACGCCGGCTATGATAAGTTTTGATGTTATCGTTATATGAAATCTCATATATTAGTCGTGTCATACCAAAAACTGGATAAAAAATAGGAGGCAAATCTGACGGAACAATTTTGCAGCTGCAGCGGACCTGGACTTATTTATCTGCTGGAAGGTTGTCCAGTTTAAGCAGGAAGCAATTCTGGTTGATCACAGAAATGACCACAATTTGGCCAATCAAAAACAAATGTTCGCAAATAATGATTGAGTTACGTTATTATATAAGATATAATTTGAGAATAAACAAATGCTAAAAATCGGCAAAATCAGTCATGATTAAACGGGTCATGTATAAATTTGGCACGCCTCGCAGAAACTACTGAAAAAGATTGTGAGGTGCTGCCTGTGGATAATCAAAAACTGATCAATTCTTTAAATCAGCTGTTATCCAATTATTTTGTCATGTATGTAAAACTTCACCGTTATCACTGGTTTATCCAGGGAAGACATTTCTTTCAATTACATAACGTATTCGAAGACATGTATAACACCATGGCTGAAGACCTGGATGAAATTGCGGAAAGAGTGTTGATGATTGACGGCAAGCCACTGGCAACGATGACGAAATATATGAAAGAAACAACGCTCGTGGAAGCAACGGCTGATGATAAAGAAGATGAAATAACAGCACAATTGGTTGAGGATTATCGACAGATGATAACTGAAATAAAAGAGGAAGGGATTCCTCTTGCCGATGACTTACATGATGAACCGACAGTCGATTTGCTTGTAACCCTGCAAAGCAAACTGGAAAAATACATCTGGATGCTGCATGCTTATCGCGCGTATGAATAAAGATATATAGGGGAATGCTGATGAAACAGAAAATCATATCAATTGTAGGACCAACTGCTGTAGGAAAAACGCGGCTGAGCATTGACATTGCCAGCCATTTCAACGGAGAGGTCATCAGCGGGGATTCCATGCAAGTATACAAAGGTCTGGACATTGGTACTGCAAAAGTGTCAGAGGAGGAGAAACATGGGGTTCCCCATTATATGATTGATATTAAAAATCCCGAAGAACCCTTTTCGGTTGCTGATTATCAAAAATTTGTCCAGCACTACATAGATAAAATAGATTCACGTGGAAAATTGCCGATTATTGCCGGTGGAAGCGGTCTATATATCCAGGCCGCCCTATATGATTACCATTTTTCCAATCAGAGACGGGACGAAAACGTAACCAAACAGTTGGAAAGCGAGCTTAATGACCAAGGATCTGCTGTCATGCATAGACGTTTGAAAGAGATAGATCCGGATCAGGCTGCGAAAATTCACCCGAATAATCACAGACGCCTTATCCGCGCGTTGGAAATCTATGAAACAACCGGGATTACGATGTCTGAATACCAAAAAAGCCAATCAGAGAATTCGCCGTATCACCCTGTTTTTATAGGTTTGGAAATGGACCGTAATCTTTTGTACGAACGAATAAATGAGCGAGTCGACCGTATGCTGGAAGAAGGACTTTTGAATGAGGTCAAAGCTCTGTATGAACAAGGCTATGAAAATCATCAGGCGATGCGCGGAATCGGGTACAAAGAGTTTATATCTTATTTTAAAGGTGAGCAGTCATTTGAAGATACGGTAAATCTTCTGAAACGGAATTCCAGACGCTATGCAAAACGGCAGTATACGTGGTTTAAAAATAAAATGAATGTCAATTGGTATACGGTGACGCCCGAATCAAGCGAAGAAATATTTAGAAATATTTTAACTGACTTAGCAGGAAAGTTGTAAAATATATAGAAGTATTTAAATACAGATAGAAAAGAGGAGGAAATAGAATGGCACAGTCGGTAAACATTCAGGATCAATATTTAAATAAACTCAGAAAGGATCATGTTTCGGTAACAGTATTTCTGACTAACGGTTTTCAGCTGCGAGGGGTCGTTAAGGCATTTGATAATTTTACGGTATTAATTGAAACAGACGGGAGACAGCAGCTGCTTTTCAAACACGCTATCTCCACATTTGCCCCGGTAAAAAATATCTCACTAGAGAAAGAATAATCATAAAGGTTTAATTTGGGCTGGGACATCACTAAAACGTTCATCATTAAAGATGAATGATAATAACCAAAATACTTTAGTGTAATGTTTAGGTAAGTCTTACACATCGCTGCGGAAAAATACTTCGCTGTTTTGGTGGAAACCCATTATACTATAAAAAGACAAATCCGAACTGATTCGAAATCTAACTCACGAATTTTGAATCATAGTTCGGATTTGTCTTTGATTCAATACTTTTGCCCCAGCCTCTTGTCTGTTTGAATCATTATCTTGCAAGTCCACTGAATGAAGTTTCACTAAAATGGGCGTTTGTCACATCTCACTCTTTCGGCACGTATGCTATCGTGACGAAGGAGTGATCATGTGGAAACGCAAAAACATCGAAATAAAAATGGTCAAATTAATATTATACTGCAGGATAATCACCGCGATGCAACAACTGATAAAGACAAACAGAACTCAACTGAAAGTAATACCTTTTCGCATATTGATGCAGAATTTTCCTCGTTCATCGGCATGAAACGATTAAAGCAGACCATAAAGGAAATATATGCCACGATTGTCATTAATGAAAAACGGAAAGAAATCGGACTGTCCGGTACAAGACAAGTGCTTCATATGTTATTTAAAGGCAACCCCGGAACCGGAAAAACGACGGTTGCCCGAAAACTGGCCAGGATGTATTTTGAGATGAATCTGCTTTCGAAAGGACATTTCATTGAAGCGGAGCGGGCCGATCTGGTTGGCGAATACATTGGGCAAACAGCACAAAAAACCCGGACCATTATCCAGAAGGCGATGGGAGGCGTTTTGTTTATCGATGAAGCATACTCCCTGGCCCGAGGCGGCGAAAAGGATTTTGGCAAAGAGGCAATTGATGCTTTGGTAAAACATATGGAAGACAATCATAATGATTTTGTATTGATATTGGCCGGTTATCCATTTGAAATGGAGCGTTTTTTGACGCTGAATCCCGGTTTGAAATCCAGATTTCCGTTTATATTGGATTTTCAGGATTATGATACAACCCAGCTCATAAAGATTTCGGAACAAATGGTCCAGAGCAGGGAATATGAGCTGACAAAAGAAGCCGAATGGAAGCTGCGGACACATTTATATAAAGTGAAACGCCAAACGCAGTACAATTTTTCTAATGCACGGTACATTCGTAATGTTGTTGAGCAATCCATCAGACTTCATGCAATGAGATTATTAACGAAGGAGACATTTTCAGTTAACGATCTGATTTACTTAACCGCCGAGGACTTGTGTCTTGACATTGAATGAAGTCGAATTGTAGTGAGAATTGTTCTTTGCTATGATAAATATTGGATACACCAATTGGTTAGAGAAGAGGTTTTGACATGCAGGAAAGGATAATAGCAATAGCTGTAAAAATGCCCGGAGATAATGATATGCGTTTTGAATCTTCACTTGACGAACTTAAGTCGCTTTCTAAAACGGCAGGGGGTTCTGTTGATAAAGTGATCACCCAAAATCGGCAGCGAATTCACCCTGCCTTTTATATCGGCGAAGGAAAAATGGATGAGATACGGGAGACAGCAGAGGAAATGGATGCTGATTTAGTTATCTCAAACGATGAGCTATCACCGGGACAATTGCGTAATCTGACTGATCACATTGGCATTCAAGTCATTGACCGAAGTCAGTTAATTTTGGATATTTTCGCTAAGCGTGCTCGGACAAAAGAAGGTAAATTGCAGGTTGAGCTCGCCCAGCTGGAGTACACCTTGCCAAGACTCCGCGGACGAGGTGAGGAAATGTCACGTCTGGGGGCAGGAATAGGAACACGGGGACCGGGGGAGACAAAGCTCGAAACGGACCAACGCCATATAAGAAGCCGGATTGATGATATTAAAAGAAAGTTAAAACAAGTCGTCAGGCAGCGGGAACAATACCGCAGGCGCCGAAAAATAAACGACGTTTTTCAGGTAGCTATTGTAGGTTATACAAATGCTGGAAAATCGACTTTATTTAATCAGCTGACACAAAGCGATGCGCTGGTCGAGAATCAATTATTTGCCACACTGGATCCTTTGACACGCAGAATCCAGCTGCCATCAGGTTTTCAGACTTTGGTAACAGATACGGTAGGATTTATTCAAGACCTGCCAACATCATTGATTGCCGCATTCAGGTCAACGCTGGAAGAAGTGACCGAGGCAGATTTCATCCTGCATGTGGTTGATGCAGCAAATCCCGATTTAGAACAGCAGCAAAAGACAGTGAACAACTTACTTCACGATCTGGATGCTGATATTATACCGAAGCTGATGGTGTATAATAAAAAAGATCTTATTGATGAGGATTTTATTCCGATGCATCATCCCAATATTTTCATTAGCGCACTTGAACCGTCAGACATCCACCGGCTGCTGAGGAAGCTGGAGGAAACATTGAAGGATGAATGGGACTGGTATACCGTGAATTTAAATCCCGACCAGGGAAAATTGCTGTACCGATTGGATCAGGAAACAATCGTCACAGAGCGTTTTTTTCGGGAAAATGCAAATGTATACTCTATCAGTGGGTATATCCGGCAAAGTCATCCTCTGAAAAGCTTATTAAAGGAGCATTAAGTTATTGATGTTGAAAAATTTAATAACACAGGCAGAACATGACTGTAAACAGCAGCACGCAAATATCTCAGCGGTAACCGAAATGAGTCAGAGGCGGGTGCTTGATGCTTTCAAATCCAACCGTGTCAGTGATACTCATTTTTATTCGACCACTGGTTATGGATATGATGATTTGGGCCGGGAAACATTGGAAAGAGTCTATGCTGATGTGTTCGGAGGGGAAGATGCGCTCGTCAGACCGCAGATCGTTTCCGGGACTCATGCCATATCAACCGCTCTGTTCGGCCTTTTGCGGCCGGGCGAGGAATTGTTGTATATTACCGGTAAACCTTACGACACATTAGAAACGGTTATTGGCATAAACGGTCAGCATAGTGGCTCATTAGCCGATTTTCATATTACATATAATCAGGTCGATTTACTGGATGACGGCTCAGTTGACTATCCCGGAGTCAGGCGAAAACTGTCTCCAAAAACGAAAGTAATTGGCGTTCAGCGTTCAAAAGGTTATGACGACAGACCGTCTTTTACAATCAGCGAAATTGAAGAAATGGTCCGCTTTGTCAAATCGATAAATGAACACGCGATTATATTCGTTGATAATTGCTATGGCGAGTTCGCTGAGGAACGCGAACCACTGCATGCAGGTGCAGATGTTATCGCAGGGTCGCTGATTAAAAACCCGGGAGGCGGACTTGTCCGTGCGGGCGGATATATTGCCGGGAAAGAATCGTATGTAGAACAATGTGCCAATCGCCTGACAGCACCAGGACTTGGAAAGGAAACTGGTGCAACATTTAACACCTTACAGGAGATGTTTCAGGGTCTTTTTATGGCACCGAACATTGTTGGGGAAGCTTTAAAAGGTGCTGTCTTGACGGCGAGATTTTTAGAATTGGCAGGCTTTCGGACAAGCCCGGGTTATGAAACGTTTCGTACAGATCTGATTCAGACGGTTACTTTTAACAATGCGGAGAACATGGTTGCATTTTGCCAAGCGATCCAGCAAAATTCACCGGTTAACGCCTTTGTTACCCCGTACCCGAGCGGAATGCCCGGTTATCAGGATGAGGTCATTATGGCGGCTGGTACGTTTATACAAGGTGCGAGTCTTGAATTGACTGCAGACGGCCCGATCAGGGAACCATATACAGCATTTGTGCAAGGGGGGTTAACATATGCTCATGTGAAAATTGCGCTTGAATCAGCAGTTAATCATTTAGTTGAGAAAGAATTAATATTTTTAACCGACTGAGAGCAGGTCTGAAAAATTTACGTTAGTGTTATAACTTTACATAGCGTTCCGATGTCTCTAATATAAAGGAATAAGGTTTATGGTGGTCGATTGATATGCTGTTAAAAATGACTTAGGAGGAAATTAAATGGCATCAGGCTTAACGAGAGCACAAATCATGAAACGAATCGAGGAAGAAAATGTCCGATTTATCCGGCTTCAATTTACCGACATGCTTGGAAATATCAAAAATGTTGAGATTCCGCTCAGTCAATTGGATAAAGCTTTGGACAATAAAATGATGTTCGATGGCTCATCCATAGAAGGGTTTGTCCGTATTGAGGAATCCGACATGTACCTGCATCCTGATCTGGATTCATTTGTGGTATTTCCATGGACCTCGGAAAAAGGGAAAGTGGCCCGGTTTATTTGTGATATATATAATCCTGATGGGACCCCATTTGCGGGATGCCCGCGTTACAATTTAAAACGAAAGCTTCAGAAAATGGAAGAGCTCGGTTTTGATGCGTTCAATATAGGTACAGAACCGGAATTCTTTCTGTTCAAACTGGATGAGAAGGGCCAGCCTTCATTGGAACTGAATGATCGCGGCGGCTATTTTGATCTGGCACCAACAGATCTGGGTGAAAACTGCCGGCGGGATATTGTTCTGGAACTGGAAGAAATGGGTTTTGAAATTGAAGCATCACATCACGAAGGTGCACCAGGTCAGCACGAAATTGATTTTAAGTATTCAGATGCTGTTAAACATGCCGATGATATTCAAACATTTAAATTGGTCGTCAGGACAATTGCAAGAAAACATAACCTGCATGCGACCTTTATGCCAAAACCGCTCTTCGGGGTCAATGGTTCCGGAATGCATGTCAATATGTCTTTATTCAGGAATGGCGAAAATGCGTTTTTTGATAAAGATGGGGAAATGCAATTAAGCGATGTTGCTTATCAGTTCACTGCCGGGGTAATTAAACATGCCACAAACTTCACAGCAGTTACGAATCCGACGGTTAATTCGTATAAACGACTGGTTCCAGGCTATGAGGCGCCATGTTATGTAGCGTGGTCCGGCACAAACAGGAGTCCGCTTGTCCGCATTCCGTACTCCCGCGGTTTAAGCACCCGTATTGAAGTGCGAAGTGTTGATCCTGCCGCCAATCCATATATGGCGATGTCAGTGTTGCTTGCAAGCGGACTGGATGGTGTTGAAAACAAATTAACACCGCCTGAATCAGTTGATCAGAACATATACGATATGGACAAAAAAGAGCGTGAAGCGAATGGTGTCAAGAGTTTGCCTGAAACACTTAAGGACGCTTTGTTGGAAATGCAGAAAGATGAGACGGTTGTTGAAGCACTGGGCGAACACTTATATGAACATTTCGTTGAAGCAAAAACGATTGAATGGGATATGTTCCGTACGACTGTTCATCCATGGGAGAGGGAGCAGTATTTGACAACCTATTAAAATTCCAAATGTTATTTACATTAAAAACAAGGCTTGGCATCATGTTGCTGTGATGGCCAAGCCTTGTTTTATTCTGCCTTAACGGGCAGGAAGACCCTCACTTCAATATTTCAAGGAAGCCAGGAAAGATAAGTGGGGGATTAGCTGCCCGTAAAGTCCGATTCCTTCAACTAACATGCAGTGGGGAAAAAAGTATCCCACTGAATGAATATTATATAGCTGCAATAACTGAATAAAACTACAGTAATAAAATATGGTCTATAAAGCAGTTAAGTTTTTATTACTGTTCTATTCAACATTACGATACAAACCGACTACTTTGCCCAAAATGGTCACATTTTGATAGATAAGCGGCTCCAACGTTGCGTTTTCAGGCTGGAGGCGAATGTGGTCTTTTTCTTTAAAGAATCGCTTTACAGTGGCTTCATCTTCATCGGTCATACCGACTACGATATCACCATTTTGTGCTGTAGTCTGCTGCTTAACGATGACCATATCCCCGTCCAATATACCTGCTTCAATCATGCTTTCTCCCTCAATAACGAGTACAAACAGATTCTCATCAGTACCTGTTACCGAACTTGGCAAAGGAACAAATTCTTCAATATTTTCCACGGCGGTAATTGGAATGCCAGCGGTTACCTTTCCGATAACAGGCGCATATCGCGGTTCTTCCCTTGGGATATTGCTTTCTTCTGAAAGATCTAAAACTTCAATTGCCCGTGGTTTTGTAGGGTCACGTCTGATAAACCCCTTACTTTCCAGCCGTGCCAAATGGCCGTGTACGGTTGAACTGGAAGCAAGCCCCACAGCCACTGCGATTTCCCGGACCGACGGCGGATAACCCTTTTCGCCCACTTGCTCTTTTATATAATCGAGAATGGCTTCCTGCCGCTTTGAAAGTTTCGTCATCAATTAAACACCTCGCACATATTATTTATTGAAGTAAGTATAGCATGTTCATCTCAGTGAAGCAAACATTCGTTCGAAAAAACTGTTGACAAGATCATTTGTTCGTATATAATAATAGGTAAAACCGAACAAAAGTTCTTGTCATTATAAAGGAAAGGATGGTTCGTATGTTTGAAAGAATAACGAAAACTGATATATTTTATTTAGTAGCTTTTACATCTGCATTAATATTTTTATATTTTTCGATGATCACAAGCGGATAACATATAAGTGGGTGTTCAAAAAGGAGGATAAAGAGGGCAGAAAGTTCGAGACGGCGCGGTTTCGAGCAGTGGAGCAATAAGCCAACGAAGAAATTCGATGTGTCATTTTTACCGGACTTTTGAACAACCTTTATAAGGGGATATTAAATTGAGAGCAATTATTTATTGCCGGGTCAGTACTGATAAAAAAATTCAGGAAACATCATTGCAAAGGCAGAAAGAAGAACTGATGAAGCTTGCCGGTGCCTATCATTTTACAGTCGCGGAATGTATTGAAGAACAGGCGAGCGGCTATGAAATAAGCCGGGAAGGCGTTTTTCGGATGCTGGATTATTTTTCTGACGAACGGGCGGACTGTTTGCTTATTCAGGATGAAACGAGGTTGGGGCGGGGGAATACCAAAATTGCTTTGTATCATCAACTCCGAAAATTGGATGTCAATATTTATACGTCTTTGTATGAAGGCGAACTGGAATTGTCTGAAGCAGATTCAATGCTGCTGCAGATTGTCAGTATTGTGGAGGAATATCAACGGAAGATTCATAATGCAAAAATTAAGCGGGGTATGAAGAAAGCCGTTGAGAATGGATTTGATCCGAGCAAGAATCTGTCAAACCGCAACAAGGCTCCGGGAAAAGAACGAAAAGAATTTCCGATTGAAGAAGTCGTCCGGTTGAGACAGCATGAGCTCACCTTCCGGGAAATTGCTGATACATTGAATGGATTGGGGCACTCTGTTTCAAAAGCGACTGTGCACCGCAGATATCAGGAATATCTCGACACTTGAATATGAATAAATTGACGTGTAGTATTAGAAGGCAGGAACAGTCATATTGTTCTTGCCTTTATTGATTTTCAGGAGGTTTCATCTATGATTTCAGAAGAAAAGCTTAATCGGATAAATCAATTAGCTAAAAAGTCAAAAGAAGAAGGCTTAACTGTTAAGGAACAGACTGAACAAAAGGAGCTCCGCGAAGAATATTTGCAGAATGTCCGAAAATCTTTCAAAAATCAGTTTAAGTCAATGACCGTAAAGGATCCTGAAGGCAGGGATGTCACGCCGAAAAAAGTGCGTGATTTACAAGATAAGAACAAAAAACATTAATCATGTTATGACTTGTTACAATAACAGTTTCATTATAGAATTAAAAAGGATACGAATCAATGTTAACAAGGGAAAGGGGTATCGTTTTGTCAGAAACAATCGAACAGCTATCCATTAACACAATCAGAACTTTGGCAATTGATGCAGTAGAAAACGCAAGCTCCGGTCATCCCGGTCTCCCAATGGGCGCTGCACCGATGGCGTATACATTATGGACGGATTTCATGACCCATAACCCTGGTAATTCCAAATGGTTTAACCGGGACCGCTTCGTTTTATCAGCAGGTCATGGATCGATGCTTTTATATGGACTGCTGCATTTATCAGGCTATGATGTCACCATTGATGATCTGAAGTCGTTCCGTCAGTGGGATTCCAGAACACCGGGCCATCCTGAAGTCCACCATACTGACGGGGTTGAGGCAACGACAGGCCCGCTTGGACAAGGCATTGCCATGTCAGTCGGTATGGCTATGGCAGAAGCACATCTTGCAGCAACCTATAATAAAGAGGATATATCCATTATTGACCATTACACGTATGCGCTTGTAAGTGATGGTGACCTTATGGAGGGCATCTCTCATGAGTCCGCATCACTGGCAGGTCATTTACAATTGGGCAAGCTGATTGCACTGTATGATTCAAATGACATTTCACTTGATGGCGAGCTGAACCGCGCATTTTCGGATAATACGGAGGAACGCTTCAAAGCATATGGCTGGCAGGTTATCCGGGTGGAAGACGGTAATGATTTGAGTGAAATCCGCAACGCTATCAAAGAAGCGAAAGCGAATACCGATCAGCCGACACTGATCGAAGTAAAAACCGTCATCGGCTACGGATCACCGAATAAGTCAGCTTCTGCGGATTCACATGGCGCCCCGCTGGGAGAAGATGAGGTTAAACTGACAAAAGAACACTACGGCTGGAAACATGATGAATTTCATGTACCTGATGAAGTGTATGACGACTTCAGGGAAAAAATTGCTGAAGATGGTAAAAACGCTGAGCAAGAGTGGAACGGTTTATTTGAAACTTATAAAGAAAAATATCCGGAAGCGGGCAATGAATTAGAGCATGCTATAAGGGGTGAGCTGCCGGAAAACTGGGAGAAAAACCTTCCCATTTATGACTTAGATGATGATCCGAAAGCTACCCGTGCTTCATCCGGCGAGGTCCTGAATGAAGTCTCAAAAGCTGTACCATATCTGTTTGGAGGCAGTGCTGACTTAGCAGGTTCAAATAAGACAACGATTAAAAACCAGGATGACTTTTCCCGAAACAATTATGCCGGAAAAAATATCTGGTTCGGTGTACGTGAATTTGCAATGGCAGCTGCCGTCAATGGGATGGCATTGCATGGCGGTATTAAGCCTTATGCCGGAACATTCTTTGTCTTCAGCGACTATTTGCGCCCGGCACTAAGACTGTCAGCCATCATGAATAATCCAGTGACATACGTGTTCACCCATGATTCAATTGCTGTTGGTGAAGATGGACCGACACATGAACCCATTGAACAGCTGCCATCCCTGAGAGCTATGCCTGGACTTTCACTCATTCGCCCTGCAGATGGCAATGAAGTGCGCGAAGCCTGGAGACTGGCATTGGAGTCAAACAATAAACCGACTGCACTTGTACTGACAAGACAGGGGCTTCCTGTATTGGAAGGTACCAAAGAGCATGCACATGAAGGCGTGCGAAAAGGTGCGTATGTTATCAGTGAAACAGATAAGGAATCACCGGATGCGTTATTATTGGCAACCGGTTCAGAAGTTCAGCTTGCTGTAAAAGCTAAAGAAGCGCTGCATGAAAAAGGAATCGAAGTTAACGTGGTTAGCATGCCTTCCTGGGACAGGTTTAAAGAGCAGGATGATGCTTATAAGAATAAGGTGATTCCGCCGGATGTCAAGAAAAGACTTGCCATCGAAATGGCATCACCATTTGGATGGGAGAAATATATAGGCGATCAGGGCGATGTTCTGGCCATTGATCGATTCGGTGCCTCTGCCAAAGGGGATAAAGTGGTTGAGGAATACGGCTTTAATGTTGAAAATGTCGTAAATCGTGTTGAACAACTGCTGAAATAAATATTTTGGTAAAAGGGTGGCTCTTCCGATTGGAAGAGCCATTTTTTCATCCCAATTTAAAGGACAGCAACCCCACTGAATAAAGTTTCACTTGACCTGCAGCTAATATGGCATGTAATTGGAGTTCGACAAAACTAGTGGTTCTTTGTTGCGCAGTGTGACAAACTTTTAAATATGAAACGGTATAATAGTATGTACGAGGGAGGAGGAATTCTGTTGAATCATTACTCTATTTATTGGATAAAAGAAGAATTTGCACGCTTTTTTTATTATCGCAGTGACATATTGTGCCGATTTATTAAAAGTTATCACCGTCAGCAAAACAGAGAGGATCTGGAAAAGCAGTTCCAGTATATCACGATGGACATGCCTGCGAACTTGCTTATATCACACATATTGAAAAATCAGTCATCCAATGTCAGGATCGAAAACAAAGAAGAGTTCTTGGTCATTGATGAAGGAACGCGCAATATTTCTTTACATATCGAGCAAAAACGTATAAACTTTCGGGGTGACATAATTCATGATGCGGAAAGTTTGCTTTTTCCCGCGTTACGATCATACCAGCCATATTTTTTCGTGGTAGGAGAATTGGAATTTGATTTTGGCTGGGTTTCTCCGGTTCTCCAGTTAAAAGGAACTGACAAGGCTCGACAAGTATTGTATTCTTATCTTTGATTTACTATACTGTATGAGAGACAACATGAAGGAGGAAAGCTTTAATGGACGTGATTTGGGTAGTGTTAATAGCAATCTTGGCATTAATTGCGGGAGTTGCACTTGGTTTTTTTATCGCCCGAAAATACATGATGAACTATTTAAAGAAGAACCCGCCAATTAATGAGCAAATGCTGCGTACGCTGATGATGCAAATGGGACAAAAGCCTTCACAGAAGAAAATCAATCAGATGATGCGCCAAATGAATAATCAACAAGGAAAATAATTGAAATTATTCATCATAGAAACTAAAATGTTTGAGAAAATACTCCTGAATTATGGCATATAACAGGGGTATTTTTCTGATTTTTGGGGGATGTTCATCGTTTTATATACGATGACACACTTCCAATGTTTTAAGATGGAGATTTCTCTATGCTGTTTTTATCACTGAATATGTCGGATTATTGTCAAAAACGGAATAAGTGCCATTTGGATTTTCTGGTAAAATATAGTCAGGAAGTAGTGTAGGAGGATTACTATGTCTGAAGAAATAAATGTCTTTATAGCATTTGGAGCGGGCTTCCTGTCATTCATCTCCCCCTGTGTACTGCCGCTTTATCCGGCCTTTCTTTCATATATCACAGGTATGAGTGTTAATGAATTAAAAAATGAGAATAAAATGCTGACAAAGCAAAGCTTGCTGCATACGGTTTTCTTTCTTATTGGCTTTTCGCTCATTTTTATCATGCTCGGTTTCGGTTCCTCATTTGTTTCCGAATTTCTGGAGTCAAATCGGGATATCATCAGGCAAATCGGAGCCATTCTTATTGTGTTTTTCGGCCTAGTGATTGTTGGCGTATTTAACTTTGAATTTCTTATGAAAGACCGAAAGATTATGTTCAAAAACCGTCCAGCAGGGTTTTTCGGATCTTTTATTATTGGTCTTGCATTCTCACTGGGATGGACCCCATGTATGGGACCTATTCTTGTTATCGTCATTTCACTGGCGGCAACGAATCCCGAGCTCGGAATGGTAATGATGATCAGTTATATATTGGGTTTTTCGATTCCGTTCTTAATACTATCCTTTTTTATTGGAAAATTGACGTGGATCAAGCGCAACAGTTCATTGATTGTCAAAATCGGCGGCTATATTATGATTTTTATGGGAATTGCCTTATACTTTGACTGGATGACTGACTTGACGGCATTTTTAGCAGGCTTATTCGGATTTTCTGGTTTTTAGCTTTTTGCGAACTGGATTTTTACCCTGAATTGTAATAAACTGAGTCCAGTAGCGACTTTTTGGACAATTGACATGAAAAGGGGCATCGGCTGATATGTATAAATCTAATGACCTTATTTTTCGAACAACAACATCTTTGATTGCATTTATTCTGCTGGGCTTCTCGATTTATTTACTGTTTGCCGGTCACAATTCACCAGGCGGCGGATTCATCGGCGGTTTAATGACATCATCAGCAATCGTTTTGATGTATATGGCATATGGTGCAGGCGTACTGGAGAAAATTTTGCCGATTAACTATCGTATGCTGGTGCCTGTCGGACTGCTCCTTGCTGTAGGAACCGGGCTGGGGTCCTTTTTATTTCAGCAGCCGTTTTTGTCACATACATACGATTATTTCCAGTTCCCGATTTTTGGTGAACTCGAGCTGGCTACTGCCATGTTATTTGATTTTGGTGTTTATTTCACCGTTCTCGGGGTCACTGTCACCATCATTTTAACAATCGCAGAGGATCGTTAATGGTCAGCCCGATTTTGGAAATGATATTTAACTGATTAATTTGGTGTGGGGAAGAGTGATTGCTAATGTTTTGGCTGGCAGCGAGTACCATAATCGCAGCTATTATGGCTACTTCTATGATATTCATCCGATTAAAGGCATCCAAGAAACCGGCATCCGTCAAAAAAATAATATTACCCCCATTATTTATGAGTACAGGTGCATTTATGTTTTTATTTCCAGTTTTTCGAGTGGAATTACTCCAGGTATTCGAAGCGGTTTTGGTCGGTGTAATTTTCTCTGTCTTTTTGATTAAAACGTCCAAATTTGAAATAAAGGGCGGAAGTATATATTTAATTCCATCAAAATCATTTGTTTTCATTTTGTTCGGATTGTTATTGGTCAGGATTATCATTAAACTTGTGATTGGATCGACCATTTCCCTTGGAGAAATGAGCGGCATGTTTTTCCTGCTGGCATTTGGGATGATTTTCTCTTGGCGTCTTGCAATGCTTTATAAGTTTAAACAGATGGAAAAAAAACTTGAATAACAGACCGGTTTAAAAGGTAAAATGGCAGCTACCCAGTGTGTAAGGTAAGCTGCCATTTTATATTGCACATAGAAGAGTTGGACAGATCAGTATTCGGCTATATTTCAGTTGTTCCAGCATTATCCTTTCTGGTAACGTGATTTCCAATTTTCAGCATAGCCGCTGCGTGAGAGTTCAAACAAATGTTTATAAGGTGTTGCATCAATATTTTTTTCTTTTAATTTTTTCTTTAAAAATTTATGATCCCGTTTTGGCGTTGCCAGGATATAGCCTTCGATTATTATATCCTGTTTTATCACTTTCATATTTTTCGTTAAAGCAACTTCCCCTATTTTACCGACTATTTTATGCCTTGCCACGTCCCTGAATAACTCTGGAACCGGTTCGACTAATTCTTCCAGCAACTGTTTTTCTTTTTCACGCCACATATGCCTTGTTTGTCCGACATAAAACTCTTCCCAGTCCATGTTTGATTTACCGTCTTCTTTTGGCAATTGTTTCAGGAATTTGCGAAACATAAAAAATCCGCCGATTCCCATGAGACTTATCATTAAAAGTCCCCATAAAACGATTAAAATATCGTCAATTATTGACATATTACCACCTGTTTGTTCTAAATAATAATATTGGTATTTTTTTCCTTTAATTTTTCAATTCAATAGGATATTATAGTATCATATAACGCTTAATAAATTGTAACCATTTTTGCTGATGATTTTTTACATCATTCATAAATTGTATTATAATTTAACACAATTACAGCTTCATATAAGTTATCATATTACAAATATAGTACCATATTTTCATTAAATTTGTCATATGAATTACTAAATGGGAAATTCATGAAACAAGGAGGGAAGAAGATGACCAGTAACTATGGCAAAAAATCCACAGAAACCGGTGAGAATGAACAATATACCACAATTCCCCCGCAGTCTCAGGAATTTTATAATATGGCCTCGCTGCCCTCCTCAATCCTTAAATGGATAGATCGGAATATGAGCGGATTTGTTACCTTATGGGATGAACACGGCAGAATTATTTACGTTTCGAAAGCTGTAGAACAAGTACTTGGCTATAAGGTTTCAGAACTACTCGGCACAAAGTGGCATGAATTAATTCCTGCAAATGATGTTTCATATATAGAAAATCACTTGGATGAAACTAAAAATGCCAAACAAGTATTCAATATTAACGTTCAGAATATTTACGGTAAAAACATATGGACGGAAAACCTGGTGTCCGCTATTGCGGATGAAAGCGGCAATCATTATTATATTTCCTCTACCAAAGATATCACAGATAAAAAAGAAGCAGAAGAAATGATGATCCGATCTGAAAAAATGTCGGTTGCCGGACAGTTGGCCGCGGGAATTGCACATGAAATCCGTAACCCGCTGACGTCTCTGAAAGGTTTTCTGCAACTGCTTCAAGCCGGTGTCAGCAGGGAAGATGCATATCATAATATTATGGTTGATGAGATTGAAAAAATGGAGAATATTACATCAGAACTGTTGTTTATTTCAAAGCCAATGACTGATCATAAAGAAATGGTGAAATTACCGGAAATGGTTGAAGATGTTGTCACTCTTTTGCAGCCCGAGGCCAAATTAAAAAACATTGAAATAAAAATGAAGCAAATATCCAGTCAAAATGTTAATTGTGACCGCTCTCAAATTAAACAAGTGTTTATTAACATTTTGAAAAATGCTATTGAGGCAATGGATGCCCCCGGCTGTATTAAGATTAGCAGTCAATTGCAAAAGCAGGGGATGGCGATTGATATTTCAGACGAAGGACCGGGGATACCTGAAGAAATCATACATAAACTGGGGGAGCCTTTTTTTACAACTAAACAAAATGGAACCGGTCTTGGGCTGATGATTACACGGCAAATCCTTGAGCGCCATGAGGGAAAGCTTGAAATCCTGCAAAATGAAGAAACCGGGAGCACATTCAAAGTTATTTTACCGTTTCTGTGATATAACTATTAATACGTCTCTAATTATAAAAGTATAATTTTTTATTATCACTTTTAATAACTTATTAATATATATCAGCAGACATGAAACGATTGTTTTATAGAATTATTTCATATAAGATAGATTTATAGCCTCTTTTGACAGATAAGGCATTATAAAATTGGCTTATCTGATAAGTGTAGCTTAGGGTTTCGGTATGAGCATACCGAAACCAAGTTTTGTAAGCAATATTTTGGTGTGCCGTTTAACAGAAAGATCAGAGAGGAGTACTGTTTATGGGAATTAATACGAAAAAGCAATTTGATCTGAATGGCAAGACATACAACTTTTATCAGTTAAAAGCACTTGAAGATGCCAATTTGGGAAACATATCCCGTCTGCCCTTTTCAATCCGGGTTCTTCTGGAATCACTCGTACGTCAACAAGACGGGCACGTAATTAAAGACGAACATATTAAAGGATTGTCTAAGTGGGGTACAGACGAAGGACAAGGGGTCGATGTCCCTTTCAAACCATCTCGTGTTATCTTGCAGGATTTTACCGGTGTACCGGCTGTTGTTGATCTTGCTTCGTTAAGAAAAGCAATGGTTGATATGGGAGGCGAGCCGGATAAGATTAATCCGGAAGTACCGGTAGACCTGGTTATTGACCACTCGGTACAAGTGGATCAGTATGGTACACCTAATGCATTGAAAGCCAATATGGAACTTGAGTTTGAGCGCAATATGGAACGTTATGAATTTTTGCATTGGGCACAAAAAGCATTTGAAAATTATCGTGCTGTCCCGCCTGCAACTGGGATTGTCCATCAGGTAAACTTGGAATACATCGCAAACGTTGTTCATGGCCATGAAAATGACGACGGCACTTATGATGCATTTCCGGATACGCTTGTCGGAACTGACTCACATACAACAATGATCAATGGTTTGGGTGTTCTTGGCTGGGGTGTCGGCGGTATAGAAGCCGAAGCAGGTATGCTTGGCCAGCCATCATATTTTCCTGCACCGGAAGTTATCGGTGTTAAATTTACCGGCAGCTTCCCGCAAGGAACGACAGCAACTGATCTGGCATTAAAAGTGACTCAGGTTTTGCGTGAGAAAAATGTTGTTGGGAAATTTGTCGAATATTTTGGACCGGGCTTAAAGGACATGCCGCTCGCTGACCGTGCAACTATTTCCAACATGGCTCCGGAATACGGGGCAACATGCGGTTTCTTCCCTGTTGATGAGGAGGCATTAAGCTATCTTCGTTTAACCGGCCGCAGCGAAGAACAGATTGAACTGGTTGAAAAATATTGTAAAGAAAATAATCTCTGGTATTCAGCTGATCAGGAAGATCCTGAGTATACCGAGTTTGTGGAAATCAATTTGTCAGAACTTGAACCAAATCTTTCCGGACCAAAACGTCCACAAGATTTAATCGCACTGTCTGGTATGAAAAAAGAATTCAATAAAGCCATTACAGCACCATCCGGAAATCAGGGCTTTGGCATGGATAAATCGGAGTTTGACAAAGTTGCAACAGTACAGCATCTGAATGATGAAACGTCTGTTATGAAAACAGGTGCACTTGCGATAGCTGCGATTACATCCTGTACAAACACATCCAACCCATATGTCATGCTTGGTGCCGGTCTGCTCGCAAAAAATGCTGTTGAAAAAGGCTTGAAGGTGCCCGAATATGTTAAAACATCACTGGCTCCAGGCTCTAAAGTTGTAACGCGTTATCTGGATGACTCAGGATTACAAGAGTACCTGAACCAGCTTGGCTTTAACCTTGTCGGTTATGGATGTACAACATGTATCGGAAACTCCGGACCGCTGCGCCCGGAAATTGAAAAAGCAATCGAAGAAAGTGATTTAACTGTTTCTTCTGTGTTATCAGGTAACCGTAACTTTGAAGGGCGTATCCACCCGCTGGTCAAAGCCAACTATCTTGCTTCACCGCCATTGGTTGTTGCATATGCATTGGCAGGAACGGTCGATGTTGATTTGACCAAGGATCAGCTTGGTACAGATGCAGATGGTGAGCCAATTTATTTAGAGGATATCTGGCCATCAATGGACGAAATTAAAGATACTGTCCAGTCTGTTGTAAAACCGGAGATTTTCCGTAAAGAATATGAAAGCGTATTTGATTCCAATGAAAAATGGAACGAAATCAAAACAACGGATGAACCATTATTTGAGTGGGACAGTGAATCAACATACATCCAAAACCCGCCATTTTTCGAAGGTTTATCAAAACAGGCAGGCTCCGTGAAACCATTAAATAACCTCCGTATGATTGGTAAATTCGGCGACTCGGTTACAACTGATCACATTTCACCGGCAGGGGCAATCGCAAAAGATATGCCGGCAGGACAGTATCTGCAGGATAAAAGTGTATCACCGAGAAACTTTAACTCATACGGTTCCCGCCGCGGTAACCATGAAGTGATGATGCGCGGTACATTTGCGAATATTCGTATCCGTAACCTCCTGGCTCAGGGTAAAGAAGGCGGCTACACCACATACTGGCCAACAGGCGAAGTGATGCCATTTTATGATGCTGCCATGAAATATCAGGAAAATGGTACCGGGTTGCTTGTTGTTGGCGGCAAAGATTACGGAATGGGCTCTTCCCGTGACTGGGCTGCAAAAGGTACGAACCTATTGGGCATCAAGACAGTTATTGCTGAAAGCTTTGAACGTATTCACCGCTCGAACCTGGTCATGATGGGAGTTCTGCCGTTGCAGTTCGAAAAAGGCGACAGTGCCGATAAACTTGGACTGACTGGCAAGGAAACATTCAACGTAGAAATTGACGAGAATGTAAAACCGCATGACCGTGTTAAGGTGACAGCTATTGATGAGGATGGCAAGTCAATTGAATTTAATGCCATCGCCCGTTTTGACAGCGATGTTGAAGTTGATTACTATCGTCACGGCGGCATTCTTCAAATGGTGCTGCGGAATAAACTGGATTCCGCAAGCAGTGTTACACAATAAAATATATAACAGAAGCCAATACATAGATTTTCCGGTGTATTGGCTTTGTTTATTCCGCGTGTAATGGCATTAATCTCTCACGAAATGGAGATTAATGCCCATAAAACTCCAATTTTGTTCAACTGACATGAAGTTTCTTTTTAGCTGGAGGGCAGGAAAACAGCATATTTTGAACAACCTCTGACAAATTGCCACTTTAGCTTTACATATTGATGAAATAGCAATACGATTAAATTATAAAGTTACAAAGCAAGGTGAATCTGATGGTCAAACGAATACTGGGGATAGGATTGCTTGTATTCATGATTTGTATGACAGTTATTAGCTTGACAGATACAGAAGAACAGGAACAAGCCAATAACGTAAATCAGGATGAAGGAAACCAGAAAGGTGCGGGAATTGTGCCACCGGGTGAAACAGGGATTGAAACCGGGAATTACGCACCGGATTTTGAGGTTAAAACACTTTCCGGTGAGACATTCAAATTATCCGATTTACGCGGTGAAAAAGTCATATTAAATTTTTGGGCATCCTGGTGTGGTCCATGCAAAAAAGAAATGCCAGAAATGCAAAAGTTTCATGAGGAGTATGGCGATCAGGTAAAAGTGGTTGCCGTTAATTTGACTGGCAAAGATTCAGGCATCAAAGCCGTCCAGGAGTACGTTGATAAAAATGGCTATACGTACCCAATACCACTGGATAAAAATTCTGAGATTCAGGACGCGTATTCTGTTTATAACATTCCAACCACTTATTTCATTGGGACAGATGGAAAAGTCCAGCAGCCGCCTAAATTCGGACCAATGGACTATGATTACATGGTGGAAATGATGAATAAATTATCGTAGAATAATCAGATTGTCTTATATTCGCCAATAATTGTCAAATATGTAATAAATTTTCAAAGAAATGGTAATACTGCTCATAAAAGAGGAGTTGATGACCATTTCTTTAAAAAAGAGACTCTCATTTGATGAACTTGTCCAGGAGAACCGCAGACAAATTTTGCAAGATGAGACATTTTTGGAAAGATTTGAGCAGAACATGGAAAAGAAAATGCAGCAGTCTTTAAACAAAAGGAGTGTTGAGTAAGGTAACCTGTCCGTTGTATCCCGGACAGGTTTTTTCGTTTGATGTTTAGTTTCGGTGGAAAGCGAAGTTGAAGCCAACCGCAGTTCATAGCAGTATCTCTTACTAAAATAACCTTTGTATAATATCTCGTTTTCAGCAAAAAATTTAGTTAGAGACGCCTTTTAAGGTGCCTTAATTTTGCAAAGGAGATGAAATATGACGGATAAATATAAACCTAAACCGGATGATCGCAGTGATAATGTCGAGAAACTGCAGAATATGGTACAGGATACAATTCAAAATATAGAAGAAGCACATGATACCATGCAGCACTCCGCCGGTGAAGAAAAAGAAAAAATCAAGGAAAAAAATAAGCGCCGTGAAAAAGCCATTGAAGGTATGCGGCAAGAAATTAAAGATGAAGCAAAACAATAGCTCGAGCCCGAAACCTCAAATCATGTATCAAGTGGTTTGAGGTTTACCTTTACAGCACACAAGTATGATAAAATATTATATATCCTAAAATTATCCCGCCTAATGGCTTTATTTTTCAAGGGCAAGAAAGATAAGAGGGGGATCAGCTGCCCGTAAAGTTCGACTCGCTCAACTGACATTCAGTGGGAAACCGTCCTACTGAGTGAAGTTTTATTTTGTTTATACAGGGGGAAGACAGATTGCATAAAACACAGACACCAATTGAAGTAAGATACCAGGAAACAGATCAGATGGGAGTTGTTTATCACGCCAATTACCTCGTCTGGTTCGAAATTGGCCGGACGAAATATATAGAAAGTCTGGGTCTTGTATATACTGATATAGAAAAAAATAATATCGTCTCTCCGGTTGTCGATGCTCAAATTAGCTTTAAAAAACCCGTCCATTACGGTGAAAAAGCGACCGTTGAAACGTGGATTGATCAATATGATGGCCTCCGAACAGTTTATGCCTATCAAATCACTAAGGAGAATGGGGAAATAGCGGTAAGCGGTACGACTAAGCATGTGATTGTTCATAAGGAATCATTCAGGCCATTATCATTGCGCAAAGCCTTTCCTGAGTGGCACCGGATATACTTAAAGCAAGTGAATGGGGAATCTTGATGGCTTTTGGAATTGACCGGAAAGAATTAATTAAATGGAAATCAGATGTCGAACAAGGCCTTATCAGTTTCTTAACACATTATTGGATTGATGACCGCTTTCCAGGATGTGACACAGTAACAAAGGTCGGGTGCAATGACCTGGAAAAACTGGTTGCGTGGGGAAAACGCCATAATTTGAACCCGGATTGGATTCATTTAGATAAGACCCATCCGCATTTTGATTTGTTCGGGGAAAGACAAGCCAGCATATTAAGAAAAGAAAAGCAGTGGGATCAAATAAACAGATTCGGTTTATAAGCCAAATCTTAATACATCTGGTATTGGCTGACTCTTGATACAAAAGAGATTGGGATATAACTAAAACGTTACACATCAAAAACGAATGATAGCCGGAAGATTTAAGTAAAATGTTTAAGATAAGCCTTATCCACCGCTGCGGAAAAATACTACGCTTTCCGGGGCGGCTGATAAGCCTGCTCGTGCCCGTCGTGTTGCAGGTGTTTTCAATGATGCAGCATTCCTCGCAAGTTGCAGCTTACTCAGGGAAGCCTTGCTTTGTGCTGCCCCCTCTCATCCAGGCCTCTACACCCTCAGTCTCAGTATTTTTCCTTCGCTGTTTAGGCGAAAACCCATAACACTTAAAAATCCGAACTGATCCGAAATCTGACGGACGAATTTTGAATCATAGCTTTGATTCTATGCTTTTGATCCATCCTCTTAGCTATAGATAAACTCCGGTTCATTGTTTTGGTCATTCAGCTGAATCTTCAAGTCTTTATCATCAAAGTACCATGCATCCTTTGCTTCAATAAAAAACGTTATCCCTGTAACACTGCTGGAAGCATACATATCAACAGGAACATCACGACTGACTCCTAATGAGAAACCGGGGATTTGCCCTCCGAACCCATACCTGACGAAAAAACGCAGATAGGATTGATTGTCTATATCAAATTCTGCTTTATACCAATTTGCGGCCTCATGCGTTATACTCAATTTCAAATCATCACTGCTCCCTGGATATTAATTATCCCGCATGTAAATGGCGGTAAGCCCCCACATCGACTCTGCAAAGCGAAATCATGAGCGTCCTGCGGGGGCAACTGTCCCAAACGCGATTCGACCCAACTAACATTCAGTGGAAAAAACCCCATGAAGTTTCACTATTTTTCCCGTTTCTCCGGTACTAAATCAACCCCTCCTGTATGAAAGGGGTGGCATTTGCTGATTCGCCGGATGGTCAGATATGCGCCTTTAAAGAAACCGAAGCGGCGAAAAGCCTCCAGCCCATACTCCGAACAAGTCGGAAAAAATCGGCAGGTTGGCGGTTTAAAAGGGCTGATAGCTTTTTGATAAAATTTTATCAGGCCAATAAAGATATATTTCATAATGGCAATTATCCTTCCAGATTTTCATCTGTTACCTTGTCATACGTTATTGAAGCAACGGCATCATGCATATGAATTGATTCCTCGTTCCTGCAACGCACATGGAACTTGGTGACAAACGGCATTTCATATAAGTCCGCCGCAACCAGACGTGTCAGGTCCTCAACAAACCGGGGATTTTCATATGCTTGCTCTGTTACCATTTTTTCATCAGGCCGTTTTAAAACAGGGTGTAATCTGGCACTGGCATTGCTTTCTGCAGCATTCAGCAGCAATTCTTTCCAATCTGTTGTTTCGTCATCAAAGTCTTCAGCCAGTGATACAGTCATCGTAACTTCCCCGCGTTGATTGTGAGCACTGTATTCACTGATTTCCTTCGAACAAGGGCAGAGTGTCGTGATCAGTGATGATAATGAGGCATTAACGGTAAATCCTGCCACAGTGTCATAGTTGACCTCGATTGAGACATCCGCATGGTTCATCCCGGAAAGACCGGACTGAGGCCCTCGCCGTTCATAAAACCATGGGAAACTCACCTTGATTTCGGCATCCTTTTGGTCCAAACGTTCTGCAAGGTCTTTTGTAAATGACTTAAGTGCTTTTACGTTAATGACGAAACCTTTTTGGTGAAATTCCTGAAGCTGTTCGGTGAAACGGCTCATATTGGTTCCTTTGCTGGATTTTCCAATACTGGAAGTGAATTCAAACGTTGCGATGGTTGTTTGTGTTTTGGGTTCCAGATTACTTGTAACCGTGATCGGATGTTTTACATTAGAAATTCCTACCGCATTGAGGTCAAATAAAAAGTCTTCTTTTGTATTTTGTAAATCAGCCATTTTGCTTTTTTCACTTGGTTTTGTTCTGGGACCGGGCTCGACAGAACCAAATAATTTATGACGTTGGGCTTTATCCGGTAACTGTTTCTTTGTAATTGATTTAGCTTTGTCCATAACGATCTGTGACCCCTTCCAATTTATAGCTATTAGAGGTTGTTCAAAAAGTCCGGTAAAATAACAGGAACTTACCGTTTTTTTAATCTTTTCTTTGAACACGCACTATTACTATCATAGTATACTAAATGTCCAAATAAAGATTCAATTTATTGGCTTCATTTGCTACATCCATTTTATTTTTGGTTCAGTTTTGTTTTTAATCCGTTTTATATTTTCACGGTGACGGTAAAATACAAAAATAGTTAATACCGCTGTCACGATAACCAGTCCCCAATCCCGGAACATAATGGAAACAATTACTGCAATAACGCCGGTAACCATAGATGATAGGGAAACATACTTGGAAAAATACAATGTGACAAGAAATGACGTAATCATGACTGCAAATAGCACGGGATTGATACCTAATATGATACCGCCTGATGTTGCGACAGCTTTACCTCCATTGAATTTTGCAAATAGCGGGTACGTATGACCGAGAACAGCAAATAAACCTATTCCAAGCCGAAACACTTCCACATCAAAAAACAAAGGGAGGGCCGTTGCCAGTGTACCTTTAAGGATGTCAGCCAATGTTACAATAATACCGGCTTTTACGCCTAAAATACGAAATGTATTTGTAGCGCCGAGATTGCCGCTTCCATGCTTCCGAATATCAATATTGTAACCGAGCTTGCCAACAATCACTCCTGAGGGGATGGACCCCAATAAATATGCGATAATCGCAAATACTAAAAATTCCATACTGTTTCCCACTTTCCAATACTTTTTGGTTTTGTCCTATTTTACCATGAAGTAATGGTTTTAAGAACCTTTATTGATTGTTCCGTCGCAAATTGGTTTCTATAATGATTGTAACGGGTAATGTAAAATATTGCCGAAAAATATGAAGGAAGGGCGAATCAAATGATTGAATTCCGCGATGTCAAAAAGACATATCCTGATGGCACAAAGGCTCTCAGCGATTTTTCATTACAAATCAATGAAGGTGAATTAGTGACATTGATCGGTCCTAGCGGGTGCGGTAAAACAACGACAATGAAAATGATCAACCGGTTGATTGAACCGACAGCAGGAACAATTTACATAAGTGGCACGGATATAAATGATTATAATATTCATGAACTGCGCTGGAACATTGGATATGTCCTTCAGCAAATCGCATTATTTCCCCACATGACCATTGAAGAAAATATTGCGGTTGTTCCGGAAATGAAAAAATGGAAGCGGAAAGAAATCCGTGAAAGAAGTGAAGAATTGCTTGATATGGTAGGTCTTGATCCATCGACTTACATGCATCGGAGACCGAGTGAGTTGTCAGGCGGAGAACAGCAGCGGGTCGGGGTTATACGTGCATTGGCCGCCGATCCGGATATCATATTAATGGATGAGCCATTCAGCGCACTGGATCCAATCAGTCGTGAACAATTACAATATGATATCAAAAAGCTGCATCAGGAAATAAGGAAAACAATTGTTTTTGTTACACACGATATCGACGAAGCACTGGCGCTTGGTGATAAGGTGTGTCTCATGAAAGAAGGGCGGGTCATTCAGGTTGATACTCCCCAGCAATTGGTTTTGAATCCTGAAACGAAATTTGTAAAGGATTTTATCGGGGAACGCAAATCACCATGGCAAACAGCGATTGACGTCATAGCCGGCGAGGCAGAATCCTGTGTCATAACGAAAGCGGCATATGATGAAGGCAATTATCCAACACAGGGGACATTTATCATTAAGGACAAGGATGACAAGTTTGTTTCAGCTTTGGTTAACGGGCAGCAGGTGGACGACTTCACAGTATTTAAAAATGACATACCTCTTTATAAGGCAGTGGATGAATTGCAGAAGAGTCATCAGCAAGTATATCCTGTCTTAAAAAATGATCGGTTTGTCGGAACATTGACCTATAGAGATATTATCTCATACCTGAGACGTGAAACAGCCGCAAAAGACGGGGTGATTCAGTAATGGACGAGTTCATTTCCGTTTTTCAGAACAGGCAGGGTATGCTGCTGGAAACCATCTGGGAACATTTACAGGTTTCATTAATTTCATTAATAATTGCGATCATAATTGCTGTGCCGCTTGGTCTTGTGCTGACCAGATATCAGCGGATAGCTGAACCCATTATTGGCTTGTCTGCCATTATGCAGACGATTCCGAGTTTGGCAGTCCTCGCTTTTTTGATTCCTTTTTTCGGGATCGGCACAACACCTGCCATTATTGCCCTGACAGTGTATGGGCTTTTGCCCATTTTGAGAAACACATACACCGGGATTAATGAAGTTGAGCCGGCTTTAAAAGAGGCAGCCACAGGAATGGGAATGAATTCCGTAAAACGATTGACCAAAGTCGAACTCCCGATTGCTATGCCAGTTATTATGGCAGGTATCCGAACATCCATGGTTCTGATTGTCGGGACAACGACAATTGCCGCGCTAATCGGTGCCGGCGGCTTAGGTGAGCTTATACTCCTTGGAATTGATCGCGGAGCAGATTTGAATCTTATTTTGCTTGGCGCTATACCGGCTGCATTACTGGCAATTTTACTGGATTTTGTTTTACGCGGACTTGAGCGGCTTTCCAGACGAGCAGGATTTAAGTCACTGATCGCAATGCTTTTCATTGCTGTATTAATTGTAGCATCACCATTTTTCTTTTCGCCTGCCAAACAGGCTGATCTGACAATTGGGGGCAAACTTGGCTCTGAACCGGCCATCCTGATCAATATGTACAAGCTTCTGATTGAGGAAGAAACCGATCTGTCGGTTGAACTCGAGCCTGGCTTAGGGAAAACTGCTTTTGTTTTCAGCGCGTTAAAAAACGGCAGTATCGATATTTATCCTGAATTCACCGGTACGGCAATCGTCACACATTTGGAGCAGGAAGCTGAAAGTAATAAAAAAAGCAAGGTATATGAGCAGGCAAGACAGGGTATGCAGGAACAATATGGTATGGTTATGTTAGAACCGATGGCATTCAATAATACCTATGCTGTCGTGACAAAACAGGAATTAGCTGAAGAGCATAACCTTGAATCAATCGGTGATTTAAAAAAGATTGAAAAAGATATCACCGCAGGCTTCACACTGGAATTCAAAGACCGGTATGATGGTTATGTCGGCATGCAAGACGTCTATAATCTGGATATTGCCAATGTCCAGACGATGGAGCCGGGAATTCGTCAGGACGCACTGGCAAATGGTGAGGTTAATGTGATAGACGCTTATGCTACAGACAGTTATATGGTTGAAATGAATCTCGTAACATTGGACGATCCGGAAAATCTGTTCCCTCCTTACCAGGGAGCGCCACTGATGCGTGAGGATACACTGAAGAAATACCCTGAGCTGAAAGACATATTGAATCAGCTCGGTGGCAAAATAACGGATAACCAGATGCGTCAGATGAATTATCAAGTTGATTATAAAGACCAAGATCCGGCGGATGTTGCACGCGAGTTTTTGAAGGAAGAAGGTTTGCTTTAAGAGTAAAGGAGGCTGCCAAATGGCGTGGGAAAATCCATCAAATGAGGCTGTGAAAAAAATTTTGGAGTCAGCAAAAACAATTGCTGTTGTAGGCTTGTCTGACAACCCTGAGCGTACTTCTTATCAGATTTCAAAGATTATGCAGGATCAGGGATATACAATCATCCCGGTAAACCCCAAAATCGACAGGGTATTGGGAGAGAAGGCATATGACACGTTGACAGAGGTAGAGGGGAACATTGACATCATTAATGTGTTCCGCCGCCCCGAATTTCTGCCGGCTATCGCAAAAGAAGCTGTACAAACCGAATGTCGTGTGTTTTGGGCCCAACAGGGTCTTATCAGCCAGGAAGCATATGATTATTTACAGAAGCGTGAATTCACTGTCATAATGGACATGTGTATTAAAGTTGCTCACTCAGTCCTCGTCTGATGAACTTAAAATTGACTGAATGGCCTTCCCAGGTCATTCTTTTTTTGGCAATTAAGAAAGTGTAAATACTTTCTTACTGCATAAGTGCAACCGAAGGCATTTGCTATTAAAGCTAATACTAAAGTAAAAATTATAGTATACTAATAAACGTGTTTTAAGGTAATATAGGTATAATTCAATCAAAATAAAAGAAAGTATTTTACTTTCGCAAACGTTTGTTCTACTATTGAATTAATCATTAAAGAACATGTATCCTTGAAAGGAAGAGAGGAGTCGGGCTGCATGACTAAAGAGTCTTTACAATATACGGATGATTCGATACAAGTGCTGGAAGGTCTTGATGCCATAAGAAAAAGACCCGGAATGTACATAGGCAGTACTGATCTGCGCGGATTACACCATCTGGTCTTTGAGATTGTCGATAATGCCGTCGACGAAGCGTTGGCGGGGTATGGATCAGTGATTAAAGTAACCATCCATCAAGATAACAGTATTTCTGTGGAAGATTCAGGACGCGGAATCCCCACAGGTGTTCATTCCAGTGGCAAGCCAACAACGGAAGTCATTTTCACTGTATTGCATGCCGGCGGAAAGTTCGGACAGAGCGGTTATAAAACAAGCGGCGGACTGCATGGTGTAGGTGCATCTGTTGTCAATGGACTTTCTGAGTGGCTGGAAGTAACCATTTTCCGCGATGGTTATAAATATTATCAGCGGTTTGAAAATGGGGGGAAACCTGTCAGCTCTCTGGAAAAAATGGGGAAAACCAGTAAAAAAGGAACGGTTATCCATTTTAAACCGGATCCTGCCATTTTCTCGGTAACTGATTATGACTTTGAAACGTTATCCGAACGGTTAAGAGAAGCAGCGTTTTTATTAAAAGGGCTAAAGATCGAATTAACGGATGAGCGGTATGGGTTAAAGGAAGCGTACCAATTTCCGGATGGCTTGAAGTCGTTTGTGACGTATTTGAATGAGGAAAAAGATACATTGCACCCGGTCGTTTCATTTGAAGGGCAGCAGCAAAGCATTGAAGTTGACTTTGCCTTTCAGTTTAATGACGGGTTCGCTGAAAGCATTCTGTCGTTTGTGAATCATGTCCGGACAAAGGACGGGGGCACGCATGAGTCCGGTGCACGTACTGCTGTGACCCGAATTTTTAATGATTATGCCAGAAAAAATACATACCTTAAAGAAAAGGATAAAAATCTGGAAGGATCGGATATCCGGGAAGGTTTCACTGCCATCATATCGGTTCGTATTCCGGAAGAAAAGCTGCAATTTGAGGGGCAGACAAAAGATAAGCTTGGGACACCCGAAGCACGCTCTGTTGTCGACTCTATCGTATCTGAAAAACTGTCCTACTTTCTTGAAGAGAATCCGGATGCTGCCGGAATGCTGATCCGCAAAGCAATCAAGGCTAAAGAAGCTCGTGAAGCTGCTCGGAAAGCAAGGGAAGAATCAAGATCAGGGAAAAAGAAAAAACGAAAAGATACGTTACTGAGCGGAAAACTGACGCCCGCACAATCGAAAAACCCGAAGAAAAATGAATTGTATCTTGTGGAGGGTGATTCCGCCGGCGGTTCGGCCAAGCAAGGACGTGATCGTAAATTTCAGGCAATTCTGCCGTTGCGCGGAAAAGTCATTAATACCGAAAAAGCCAAGATACAGGACATTTTAAAAAATGAAGAGATTTCCACAATCATTCATACAATCGGTGCAGGCGTCGGCGGCGATTTTGACTTAAAAGATGTCCAATATGATAAGATTGTCATTATGACCGACGCTGACACGGATGGTGCTCATATTCAGGTGTTGCTTCTGACCTTTTTCTATCGGTATATGCGGCCGCTTGTTGAAGCCGGAATGGTTTATATTGCCCTGCCGCCGCTTTACAAAATAACCAAAGGAAAAGGCAAGAAAGAAAAAACCGTGTACGCATGGAATGATGATGAAATGAAAAAAACAATTGAAGAATTTAAAAATGGCTATATCATTCAGCGCTACAAAGGCCTTGGTGAAATGAATGCCGATCAGCTGTGGGAAACGACAATGGACCCGGAAACGAGAACGCTGATCAGAGTGACGATTGATGACCTTGCCCGTGCTGAAAGACGTGTAACGACATTAATGGGCGATAAAGTGGAACCGCGAAGGAAATGGATTGAAGGCCATGTTGAATTTGGAATGGCTGAGGATGCAAACATATTGGAAAACGATAAAATCCAATCGCAATAAAAACTTAATTGAAGATGTGACGCTATGCCGTTATAGGGGGGATTGATTTGGCACAAGCAGAGAATTATTTGGATCTTCCACTTGAAGAAGTGCTGGGGGACCGTTTTGGAAGATACAGTAAATATATTATCCAGGAACGGGCACTTCCGGATGCCCGGGATGGATTGAAGCCCGTTCAGCGCAGAATATTATATGCGATGAACGAAGAAAAAAATACACACGACAAAAATTTCCGTAAATCAGCCAAAACGATTGGTAACGTTATCGGGAATTATCACCCGCACGGGGACAGTTCAGTGTATGACGCGATGGTCCGACTGAGCCAAGACTGGAAAGTTCGCAGCAGCCTGGTGGAAATGCACGGGAATAACGGAAGCCTTGACGGGGACCCGCCTGCAGCAATGCGTTATACCGAGGCAAGGCTATCAAGCATTGCTTCCGAAATGCTCCGTGATATTGGGAAAGATACAGTCGATTTCATACCGAATTTTGATGATACAATCACCGAACCGATTGTTCTGCCGTCTAAATTTCCAAATCTGCTTGTCAATGGATCGACTGGCATATCAGCAGGTTACGCAACTGATATACCGCCGCATAATCTGGCGGAAGTTGTTGATGCGGTTATTATGAAAATTGATAAACCTTCAGTGACCGTGGATAAATTAATGGAAGTTATGAACGGTCCAGACTTTCCAACCGGCGGAATCATTCAGGGTATCGATGGCATCCGGCAGGCGTATGAAACCGGAAAGGGAAAGGTTGTCGTTCGCGGCAGGGCAGCTGTTGAAGATATCCGCGGCGGCCAGCAGCAGATTGTAATCGATGAAATTCCGTATGATGTCAATAAAGCAAACATGGTTAAGAAAATGGATGAACTGCGTATTGACCGCAAAGTGGAAGGGATTGCAGAAGTCAGGGACGAAACAGATCGTACGGGGCTTCGAATTGTGATTGAACTGAAAAAAGAGGCGAATGGTAAGGGTATCTTAAATTATCTGTATAAAAATACAGACCTGCAAGTGACGTATAACTTCAACATGGTTGCAATCCAGGATAAAACGCCTAAGCTTTTATCATTGCCGCAAATCCTTGATTCTTATATAACACATCAGAAAGATGTTGTAACAAGGCAGACGGTTTATGATTTAAATAAAGCAAAAGATCGTGCGCACATTGTAGAAGGACTGATAAAAGCAGTTTCCATTCTGGATGAGTTAATCGCGACCATCCGGTCATCACAAGATAAACAGGATGCCAAAAAACGGATCATTGCCAAATATGATTTTACGGAAGCACAGGCGGAAGCGATTGTCATGCTGCAGTTGTACCGGTTGACAAATACCGACGTCACATCACTGGAACAGGAAGCTGAGGATTTAAAAAAGCGAATCAATGAGTATGAAACATTACTGACAAGCGAGAAGAAGCTTCTGCAGTATATCAAAAAAGAGTTAAGACAAATTAAGAGATCTTTTGCTGATGAACGGCGAACGGTGATTGAAGAAGACATTGAAGAACTGACCTTTAACATCGAAGTGACCGTGGCCAGTGAAGATATTGTTGCATCGGCAACAAAAGACGGATATGTCAAACGAACAAGCACGCGGTCATATGGTGCATCGAACGGTGAGGACCCGGGAATAAAAGAAGATGATCATTTAGTCGGTTTGTTTGAACTGAATACAACAGATCATATCCTTTTGTTTACAAACAAAGGAAAATATATTTACCTCCCCATCCATGAACTGCCGGACATCAGATGGAAAGATATCGGACAGCATATTTCTAACATTGTCTCGATCGATAAAGATGAGCGTATTATCCAGAGCATACCTGTCCGTACGTTTGAGAACGAACAGTATCTTGTCTTTTTCACTCGAAACGGCATGGTTAAACGCAGTGAGTTATCCTTGTATAAGGCGCAGCGTTATTCGAAAGCGTTGATTGCCCTAAACCTCAAGGGTGATGATGAAGTGGTAGATGTGTTTCAGACGAATGGACACTGTGATGTGTTCATTGCTTCAAATATAGGATTGGGCCTATGGTATCACGAGTCGGAAATATCCGCAGTCGGTCAGCGGGCAGCAGGGGTCAAGGCCATCATGCTGAAAGACGATGAATATGTTGTTAGTGGGCAGGTGTTTGATGAATTAGCCGAACCTTCCTTTGTCGCGGTAACACAGCGCGGTGCAGCAAAACGGATGAAACTAAATCAATTTGAGAAATCAAGCCGGGCAAGAAGGGGGCTTAGCATGTTGCGTGAATTAAAAACAAAAGCCCATCGCCTGAAAGGGTTCTACATGATAGGTGAAGATGATACGATCTGTTTCCGGACAAATAAAGGTGACAAACACAGCTTATTCCCACTGGAACTGTCAGTCAGTGACAGGTACAGCAACGGTTCATTTGTTATAGACAGTGATAATCAAGGTGAAGTTGCCGAAGTATGGAAAGAACCGGCATATCAGAAACCTTTTGAAGAACAATAATAGGATGATAGCAGGCAGTCATAAATTCAGGCTGTCTGCGATATTATCCAACAAAAATTTCCTTTTGATTTTCAGAAAAATATGATATAATGCGGTTGAATGCGGAAGGGAGGGGTCAGAACGAGTTTAAGAAAAAAAATAATCGATGAAGCTTTGATTTTGTTTGAAAAACATGGCTTTCATGGTGTTACAGTCAATCAGATTGTCGAGAAAACAGGAACTTCCAAAGGAGGTTTCTATCATCATTTTACCAGCAAAGATGAGTTATTGTTTGTTATCCATGATGAGTTCATTACGTATGTATTAGAAAAGGCCATGATTGCAACTGAAACATTTTCTGATCCGACCGAAAAGCTGCAGGCAATCATTAAAGATTTTGTGAAGACGTTTGGTCTCTATAAACCGCACATCTCGGTTTTTTACCAAGAAAATATTTATTTAAAACCTGAATACGAAAATCGCATCAAGAAAAAACGGGATCAGTTTAAACAAATTTTGCTGAATGCTTTGAGAGAAGGAAAGGAAGCCGGTGAATTCCGCGGCGATTTGTCAATTGAAATAACGGCTATGGCGATACTGGGAATGGTCAACTGGACATACAAATGGTATAAGGATTCCGGCGCAAAAACCATTGACGAAATTGGATCGATTTATGTTGACTTAATATTACGCGCAGTGTTGAAATCGGATTCAGTCTCAGGGAGTACATATGAGGATTTGCTGATTAGCAGCGTCAAAGAGGATTTTTACGTGTAGCGGTCTTTTTTTATGACCGGTACAGACCAACCAGTCGGTCTTTAGTCAAATGATTACGAGGGGGTTTGACATGAATTTTGAGCTGACAAAAGAACAGACGATGATTCAGAAAATGGTACGTGATTTTGCTGAAGAAGTCATTAAACCAAGGGCAATTGAAATCGATAAAGAGGAGAAATTTCCGCTGGATATTTTCGAGCAAATGGGAGAACTCGGTATATTGGGCATTCCATTTCCCGAAAAGTACGGCGGATCCGGCGGTGACACACTCTCCTATGCCATCGCGGTGGAAGAGGTTGGCAGAGTATGCGGCAGTACCGGTCTCAGTTTTGCAGCAACCGTCTCACTTGGTGCTAGTCCTATCTACTATTTTGGCACCGAAGAGCAGAAAGAAAAGTATCTGATGCCAATGGCGGAAGGAAGAGCGCTCGGCTCATTCGGGCTGACCGAACCAAATGCCGGTTCGGACGCCGGGGGCACAAAAACAACAGCGGGAGAAGACGGCGATGATTATATCATTAATGGCGAGAAATGTTTTATCACCAATGCCAGCTACGCCAAAACAATTATTGTCACCGCCGTCACCGGAAAAAACGAACAGGGAAAAAATATCATCTCTGCGATCATTGTGCCAACGGACGTCAAGGGTCTGACCATCACCAGTGACTACGATAAAATGGGTGTCCGCGGATCGGATACAGCTGAGATTGTGCTGGACAATGTCAGGGTTCCGAAAGAAAACCTGCTCGGGGATCCGCAAAAAGGGTTTAACCAATTCCTGTATACACTGGACGGGGGGAGAATATCGATTGCGTCACTCGGTCTCGGAATTGCTCAGGCATCGCTTGATAAAGCGCTTGCCTATGCGAAAGAGCGTAAACAGTTTGGCAAGCCCATATCGAACTTTCAGGCGATTCAATTCAAGCTTGCAGATATGGCTATGGAAGTGGAGCTTGCACGAAATATTGTGTATAAAGCAGCATGGCTTAAAGATCATGATAAGCCATTTTCAAAAGAGGCAGCATATGCCAAGCTTTATGCAACGGAAACTGCTTTCCGGGCTGCGAATCAGGCTATCCAGATTCATGGGGGTTACGGTTATATGCGCGAATATGAAGTGGAGAGATATTTGCGTGATGCAAAACTGCTTGAGATAGGAGAGGGCACATCCGAGGTACAGCGGATGGTAATCGCAAGACAATTGGGATGCTGATAATTTATAAATAGTTTCAAAAAAGACTGGACCATTGGAACGACTGAATAAACGAGGGGAGAAAGTTCATGACACTACTTAACCATACAATAGGCGAGTTGTTGGAAGAGCAGGCGGATTTGTATCCGCATCATGAAGCAGTTGTCTATCCAGAGCTGAATTTACGTAAAACGTATCAGGAATTCAATGAGATGGTCAATCAGGCAGCAAAAGGGTTTATGTCATTGGGAATTGAAAAAGGGGAACATGTGGCTATCTGGGCAGATAATAAGCCTGAATGGATCACGTCACAGTTTGCAACTGGGAAAGCTGGGGCAGTGCTTGTTACTGTAAACACGGATTATCAGGCAAAAGAACTTAAATATCTGTTGAAACAATCCGAATCGTCGACGCTTATTTTAGAGGAGTCATATAAGGGAACATCCTATATCGATATCTTAAAGCGTGTTTGCCCGGATTTTGAGCAGGCTGAAAAAGGCAATTTAAAGTCGGATAATCTTCCTTTTCTAAAAAATATTATCATTTTGAGTGAAGATAATTACGCAAATGCCTACACGTGGAATGAAGTTATGAAAAAAGGCAGAGCCGTTTCAGATGATGAACTGGAACAGCGCAAACAGACACTGAATTCCAAGGAAGTCATCAACATGCAGTATACGTCAGGGACAACCGGATTCCCGAAAGGTGTCATGCTGACGCACCATAATATTGTGAATAACGGCAATCAGATCGCTGACTGCATGAAGCTGACGCATAAAGACCGTCTTTGTATCCCGGTGCCTTTTTTCCATTGCTTTGGTTGTGTGCTGGGTATCCTGGCAGCTGTCTCAAAAGGAACAACAATGGTTATTTTGGAGCAATTTAATCCTGAAAAAGTGATGAAAGCTGTATCAGAAGAAAATTGTACGGGATTGCATGGCGTACCGACGATGTTTATTGCGGAACTAAATCATCCCAACTTTTCACATTATGATTTTTCCCATCTGCGGACAGGTATTATGGCAGGATCAACATGTCCGATAGAAGTGATGAATGATGTGATGAGTAAAATGGGAGCAAGTGAAATTACCATTGCTTATGGCCAGACAGAATCATCGCCTGTTTTTCTCCAGACAAAAACGGACGACCCTGTTGAAGTCAAGGCAACAACTGTCGGAAAAGTTCATCCGAACGTTGAGGTGAAAATCATCGTACCGGGAACTGAAGAAGAACAGGTACAGGGTGATCCAGGTGAATTGTGCACGCGTGGCTATCATGTCATGAAAGGCTATTATAACAATCAGGAAGCGACAGATGCGGCAATCGACAGTGATGGCTGGCTGCATACCGGTGATCTGGCAGTAATGGATGAGAATGGTTATTTCCAGATTACAGGTCGTATGAAAGATATGATCATCCGCGGCGGCGAAAATATTTATCCGCGGGAAATCGAGGAATTCCTTTATCAGCATCCGGATGTTCTTGATGTTCAGGTAGTGGGTGTTCCGGATAAAACATACGGTGAGGAACTGATGGCCTGGATTATCCTAAAAGACCGGGCAAACGCATCAGAAGAGGATATCAGATCATTTTGTGAAGGAAATATCTCGAGATACAAAATTCCAAAACACATTAAATTTACCGACGAATATCCGATGACCGCGAGCGGGAAGATCCAGAAATTCAAATTAAGAGAAGAAGCCATTGGGGAAATAAGTCTATAGGGGGATTCGATGATAAACAAGATATTGATTGCCAATCGGGGTGAAATTGCAGCGCGGGTTATCCGTACATGCAAAGATCTGAATATTGATACTGTTGCTGTTTATTCCGAAGCTGACCAGAAAGCGCCATTTGTATCGATGGCTGATGAAAGCTTTTTACTGGGCCCCCCGCGTGTACAGGATAGCTACCTGAATACGGATAAAATCATCTCGATTGCGAAAGAGGCCAATGTGGATGCGATTCATCCCGGTTACGGATTTTTGAGCGAAAATGGTCAGTTTGCCGACAAATGCGAGCATGCCGGCATCCGATTTATCGGTCCTTCTGCTGAAGTGATGGAGAAAATGGGGAGCAAAATTGCTGCAAGAGAAGCTATGGAAAAAGCGGGTGTCCCTGTTGTTCCAGGGACAGACGGGGCAGTAGTCTCGTCAGATGAAGCAATTGATATTGCCCGTGAAATCGGATATCCGATTATGCTCAAAGCATCTGCGGGCGGCGGCGGAATTGGCATGCAAGCCGTCAACAGTGATCAGGAGTTGACAAAAGCATTTGAAAGCAATTCCAAACGGGCCCGGACGTTTTTTGGTGACGGTGCCATGTTTATGGAGAAAAAATTGGATCATGCCCGGCATGTCGAAATTCAGATTTTGGCAGACAGGTATGGTAATGCCATTCATTTGTTCGAACGGGAGTGTTCCATTCAGCGCCGAAATCAAAAGGTAGTGGAAGAAGCCCCATCATCATTTATCTCGGATGAAACCAGACAGAAAATGGGGGATACTGCTGTCAAAGCGGCTAAAGCGCTTGGATATATCAGTGCCGGCACAATTGAATTTCTTGTGGACGAACAGGAAAATTTCTATTTTCTGGAGATGAACACACGCATTCAGGTTGAACATCCGGTCACAGAGGAAATAACCGGGCTGGATATTGTCGAGGCGCAAATCCGCATTGCAGAGGGAAAGGAGCTCTCAATCAGTCAATCGGATGTGAAAATGGATGGCCACGCCATTGAAGTGCGGATTTATGCAGAAGATCCGGAAACCTTTTTCCCATCCCCTGGGCACATTTCGAAATTTGAGTTGCCGGAGGGTAAGCATATCCGCAATGAAGCTGCTGTGACTGGAGATTATGATGTCACACCATACTATGATCCGATGATCGGCAAACTGATTGTAAAAGGGTCTGATCGCAGTGAAGCAATTGCTCGGTTGAAAGAGGCACTATTTACTTATGAAATTGAAGGTATTAAAACCAATATTCCGATGCTGAAAACAGTGGCTGATCACGAGGAATTTAAAAATGGAAATACGACAACAGCATTTGTCGAAACGTATTATTTGCCAATGACTAAAACAAACTAGGAGGTCTTTAATATGACAGAAATCAAAGCATCTATGGCAGGCAATGTATGGAAAATTACAGCAGGCGAGGGTGATAAAGTGGAATCTGATCAGGATGTTGTTATTTTGGAGTCCATGAAGATGGAAATACCAATTGCAGCTGATACGGATGGCACTGTCAAAGAATTAAAGGTTGCAGAAGGTGATTTCGTCAATGAAGGGGACGTCATTGCGATCATTGAATGATTAAGCTCTATATTGTTCCAGTCCCTTGCTGGGGTCTGGGACAGCTGTTTAATCGGAACTTTCAGCTTGATTACCATGAAAGGAGAATGATCAATCATGGCATCATTAATTGATTATGAGATAACAGATGATCACATCGCCATCCTAACTCTGAATCGGCCTGAAGCAATGAATGCGATGTCAAAAGGTCTGCTTGATGAATTAAACGAACATGTTCAAAAAATTAATGCGAATGATTCAATCCGGTGTACCATAATTACTGCCTCAGGCGAAAAAGTCTTCTGCGCAGGAGCTGATCTCAAGGAACGTAAGGGGATGAACGAAGAACAGGTAGTTGAGGCTGTTCAATACATCGGAAGCACGGTCGCAAACATTGAAAATATGAAAATGCCTGTTATAGCAGGAATTAATGGTGCTGCTTTTGGAGGCGGACTGGAGCTGGCATTGGCCTGTGATATCAGAATAGCCGCTGACCATGCCAAACTGGGACTCACCGAAACGTCTCTGGCCATTATACCCGGAGCTGGCGGAACACAGCGTCTCCCGCGGTTAATCGGTCCAGGTCAGGCTAAACGTCTTATATTTTCTGCAAAGCCGATTTCCGCTGATGAAGCATTCCAACTGAGCATTGCCGAGCAGGTTGCGTCCTCAGATAATTTGCTGGAGGAAGCCATTGAAATGGCACAGTCGATTATTAAAAACGGGCCTGTTGCACTCCGTCAGGCAAAAACGGCTATTAATCAAGGCCTTCAGGCTGATATAACAACGGGCCTTTCGATTGAACATTTATGCTATAAAGAAACAGTATCGACGGATGATCGGCTTGAAGGGCTGCACGCATTTAAAGAAAAACGAAAACCTGTCTACCAGGGCGAGTAAGCTGAAGCAGGGAGGATGAAAAATGAGCTTTACTGAAGATTTTAAAAACCGTGTGGAAACGATTAAAAAAGGCGGACAGGAAAAGTACCATCAAAAAAATAAAGAAAAAGGAAAATTGTTTGTCCGTAAACGGCTTGAGCTGCTATTTGATGGGGATATGGACATAGAAGATGCTTTTTTTGCAAATTGTATGGATGAAGGTTTGCCTTCAGATGGTGTCGTGACGGGGATAGGAAAGGTAAACGGCCAGGATGTGTGTGTCATGGCAAATGACTCCACCGTAAAGGCCGGTTCCTGGGGCAAACGGACAGTGGAAAAAATTGTCCGTATTCAGGAAACAGCAGCAAAGCTGGAAATTCCAATGCTTTATCTTGTTGATTCAGCAGGCGCACGTATTACTGATCAAGTCGAAATGTTCCCCGGACGCCGTGGGGCAGGCCGTATTTTTCATAATCAGATTAAATTGTCAGGACGGGTGCCGCAAGTTTGTCTGCTATTCGGGCCGTCAGCGGCGGGAGGTGCATACATACCGGCATTTTGTGATATAGTTGTCATGGTTGACGGCAACGCTTCCATGTATCTGGGATCCCCAAGGATGGCTGAAAAAGTTATCGGTGAAAAAGTCAGTCTTGAGGAAATGGGCGGTGCCAATATGCATTGCTCAGTTTCCGGTGTTGGGGATGTGCTGGTAAAATCTGAAGAGGAAGCCATAACCTACACACGCAACTACCTTGACTATTTTCCGGCAAATTTCAGACATAAGCCTGAAACTGCTGAGCCGAAAGATGTTAAGGAATTTGAAAAATCAATAACAGACCTGATTCCGGAAAACCAGAATGCCCCATTTAACATGTACGATTTTATTAACCGGATTATCGATGAAGACAGCTTTTGTGAGGTTAAGAAAAAATTCGCCCCTGAATTAATCACCGGGCTCTCCAGAATAAACGGCAAATCAGTCGGGATCATTGCCAACCAGCCGAGAATGAAGGGCGGCGTATTATTTCCTGATTCAGCCGATAAGGGTGCGAAGTTCATTCAATTATGCGACGCGTTTAATATCCCGCTGCTTTTCCTGATGGATATTCCGGGCTTCATGATTGGAACAAAAGTGGAGCAAGCAGGCATCATCCGCCACGGTGCCAAAATGCTGGCAATGATGAGTGAGGCGACCGTGCCAAAAATTTCAGTCGTTGTACGCAAAGCATATGGTGCAGGACTTTATGCAATGGCCGGCCCCGCGTTTGAGCCGGATGCCTGCCTGGCGCTTCCGACAGCCCAAATTGCCGTCATGGGGCCTGAAGCAGCCGTCAATGCTGTATACGCCAATAAAATAGCGGAATTGCCAGAAGAAGAACGGCCTGCTTTTGTAAAGGAAAAGCAGGAAGAATATAAAGATAACATTGATATTTACCGCTTAGCGTCGGAAATGGTTGTAGATGCCATTGTTGACCCGGAAGACTTACGGGATGACTTGATTAAACGATACAAGATATATGAAGCAAAAAACATAACGTTCACAGATCGCAAACATGGCGTATATCCTGTGTAGTAGCAAAACCCCTGGCATGAATACCGGGGGTTTTTTAGGAGTGTTCTGTATAGATATTATAAGATCGCACTTTGGTTAACCATAATAATATTATGTAAATAAGTATCAATTTTACGCTTAAAATGCTGGAATATGATACGATTAAAGTGAAGGCAAAGTTTATCCTTGCCTAATATGAAACAGTAGATACTCCAATAAACAAAGGGGTGACGACAATGAAGATTCAGGACTTCATGATTACCGATGTGATTTCTGTTCAGGAAGATATTAAAATTAAAGACCTTTTGAAATCATTTGTCGACCATAAAATTGGCGGTGTTCCGGTCGTTGATGAAAATGCCCATTTGATCGGGATAATCAGCGACGGTGATGTCATCCGCTACCTGCAGCCGGATGGCCGGACAATTTATGATGCTTTTTCCATGGTGTTCATCAGTGAAAAAGAAGGACTAAGGCATAAAATAGAAACCAGTATTGAACATAACTCTTCGGAAATTATGAAGAAAAAGGTATATACCGTCCGTCCAGACGATGACATTGAAAAAGCGTTGTCGATTTTCTCCCGCTATCATTTCAAAAAAATACCGGTCGTTGATGAATCGAATAAGGTTATTGGTGTTATAAGCCGCGGAGATATTATCCGGTCAGTGTATAATAAAGTGATTGCTGAATCGGATGAATAATGGCTGATTGCCCCCGCTTACGAAAAGTGTCGACGCAAGCAATGATGCTTTGCTATAATACTATGAGAAATGTTTGGATGGAAGGGAAACGAACAGCGTGATGATAACAAAAGAAAAACAGACTCAAATCACACAGCAGCGGTTGGCAGCCCTTTACCAGGCAATAACCGAAAATGGCGATGCCAAAAGTGCTGATAAGCTGCTGCAAATCTATGAAAAATTGAATAATCGGGAGTTTATGATCAGTTTTACTGGTCATTTTTCTGCCGGCAAGTCCTCAATGATCAATCATCTTCTCGGAAAATCAATCCTGCCAAAGAGTCCGATACCAACAAGTGCAAACGTCGTTAAAATAAAGTCCGGCAGAGGATCTGCACGTGTCTATACGGACGAGGGGGCAACTTTTGAATATGAAGAACCATATGATATCGATATCATAAAGGAATATGCGAAAAATAAAGGCAATATCAAAGAAATCGAGATAAGCACAAAAGAGGCGATTTTGCCTGATGGTTGTACGATTATCGATACACCCGGCATTGATGCCGCAGATGATGCGGACCGATTAATTACCGAATCTTCATTACATCTTGTGGATGCCCTGTTTTATGTCATGGATTATAATCATGTCCAGTCAGAAGTTAATTTGCATTTCCTAAAAAAAGCGCAGGATTATGGGATACCTGTGTACATGATTATTAACCAGATCGACAAACACAACGAACAGGAGCTAACTTTTAAGAATTTCGTCGAAAAAATTAAACAAACGTTTGATCAATGGGGTATTCACCCGGAAATAATCTATTATTCTTCTTTGATTGAGGCCAATGCTCCTCATAACCAGATCGATGATATTAAAATGAAACTGTTTTATTTGCTTGATACACAGAGTAACGACTTATTTAATATCGAACGATCTGTTAACCAGGTTATTGACGAGCATAAAGATTATTTGTATCAGCTTTATGAAAACGAAGCGGCAGAAATGGAACTGAGAGATGGAGATGATCCAGCAGATGTTTTAGTGCGCCTGGATGAGCTGCATGCTGAAATCTCACGTTTAAACAGCATACCGGATCAGATGGAAAAAGATTTCCGCAACGACTTGAACACCACTTTGAAAAATGCCTACCTGATGCCGGCAAAACTGCGTGATACTGTCCAATTATTTTTGGAATCCCAGCAGAGTGATTTTAAAGTCGGGTTGTTTGGGTCAAAGAAAAAGACGGAGGAAGAACGCTATAAACGGGTGGATGATCTGTTAAATGGATTACAACAAAATATCGAGGCGTCAGTACAATGGAGGCTTCGTGATAAATTGCTGAATCTGCTGCAAGAATATGGCCTTTATAATCAGGAATTAACACAGAAAATTCAAAATATATCAGTCAGCTATGATTCCGGCTCCCTAAAAGCGTTAATCAAACCTGGTGCAACAGTGAATGGTGACTATATTCTGCGCTATACCGAAGATATCAGTCATGATGTGAAGCAAGCATATAAACAGGAAGCGCTGAAACTTTGGGAGTCCGTTCATGATGAAATATCACGGAAAATAGCCAATGAATCAGCCGCATATGAGTCCGAACGTGATGAACTGGAGCAAATTTATATGCAGCAGGAGAAGCAGGAAACGTTAAAAAATGAACTCCAGCAAAAAATTCATAAAGTGGATGCAGCCTTTGCGGATCCAGAACCGGAATTGGATACTTTGAAATTCATGGAAAATAACTTGGCAGTCAAACAAGTATCCATCACACAAGCGGAATTTTTTCCAGTTCTAGAGACAAGCGAACCCGCTATTGTGGAAATGACTGATCAGCCAGCAGAAAAACCAGCGTATCCGACCCGCCATATATTTTCTGATTTGGAAAATACAATAAATACGATTTCAGGCTTGCCCGGGTTCCAGTCTATTATGGATGATTTGAATCGAAAATATGACAGGCTGAACAACCGGTCATACACAATCGCTCTATTTGGCGCATTCAGTGCCGGGAAATCATCCCTGGCTAACGCATTGATCGGGGAACATGTTCTTCCATCGGCGCCTAACCCGACAACAGCAGCTATTAACCGCATACATCCGGTTTCTGAACAAAAGAGGCATGGAACTGTAGTCGTTAAAATGAAAGACGAAACGACGCTTGTTAAAGATCTGACATCACTGATCAGTCACTTTTCACCCAAAGAAGGTAATCTTGATGAATTACTGGAATGGATAACCGAACACGGTATTCATCAGAGTGACCAATTGCATAAAACGCATCAGGCATACTTGACTGCCATCTTAAATGGCTATGATTACAGCAGAGCTGCAATCGGACAGGAACAAACAATTCGTTTAGACGATTTTGCCGCTTATGTGACAGATGAAACAATTGCTTGTTATCTTGAGTCGGTTGATCTTTATTACGATTGTTCATTGACCAGGGAAGGGATTACACTGGTTGATACACCCGGCGCTGACTCAATCAATGCCAGACATACCAATGTCGCATTTGATTATATTAAATATGCTGATGCAATCCTTTATGTCACTTATTATAATCATGCCTTTTCACGCGCTGATAAAGAATTTCTGATGCAGCTGGGAAGGGTGAAAGATGCCTTTCATCTGGATAAGATGTTTTTTATCATGAATGCTTCCGACCTTGCAGAGGACACTTCAGAACTTCGCATGGTGCAGCAATACATTGAAGAACATCTGACTGCTTTAGGCATCCGTTTCCCAAGACTGTTTCCGGTTTCGAGTAAACAATCGCTTGAGGAGAAACGACATGATAAAGCGTTAAACGATCAAATGAAAACCTTTGAAGTGTCATTCGACCATTTTATCCATCACGAATTAGCTTCTATCACCATTCAGTCAGCTATCCGGGATATTCACAGGGCAAAACAGGCAGTGCGGCAGTATCTGGATTCTCTGCAGATGAATGCTGCAGAAAAAGAACAGGCACGTATAAAATTAATGGAAAAACAATCGTCACTGAAAGGGCTGGCTGACGAAATTGACACTGGTTTATATGAGCAGAAAATCAGCCAAAAGCTCGAGAAGCAATTATATTATGTACTTGAGCGTCTGTCGATCCGGTTTCATGATTTATTCAAGGAAACCTTTAACCCGGCAACCATTACGGGATCGGGCAAAGAGGCTAAACAGCAACTGGAAAACAGTTTATGGAACCTCCTTGATTACACCGGTTACGAGCTGTTACAGGAGTTGCGTGCGGTTTCGCTGCGTATCGAATCATTTATATATGATTTGAAACAAGAGGTTTACCTTGAATACACCCATAAAAGCAGCGATATCGACAATGCTTTTATGCCTCCTGACTTTGAAGAATCGGAGCTGTCGACACCTGATTATGAACAGGCATTTATAAATCTTGATGCACAGACATTTGATAAAGAGTTGAAGCATTTTAACGGGACAAAAGCATTTTTTGTCAAAAATGAAAAAGAAACTATGAAAGAAAGTTTGTTTGATCGGCTATATCCTTTTGCGGATGCTTATATTGCTGAAAATCACAAAACGATGCATACATCCTATATTAATCAGTGGAACGACATGATGAACTCTATGCAACAATTTATTGCCGGGTATGCTGAAAGCTATATAGATAATCAGCTGCGCATGATCAGTGATCAGTCGGTGGACATCGGCACCTTACGCAAAAAACACGAACAGCTTGCTTCAATTTTAACTGAATATGAGGAGATGAAAGCAGAATGACGACAAAGCAGCATAACATAATGCTCGTGGATGGAATGGCGTTACTTTTCCGCGGATTTTTTGCCACGGCATTCCGCGGAAATTTCATGAAAACCAAGAATGGCATGCCGACCAATGGTGTCTATCAATTTATGCGGTATTTTCTTGATGCAGCAAACAAATTCGCCCCGTCGCACGTTATTTGCTGTTGGGATATGGGGAGCAAAACGTTCCGGACGGATTTATATGACGGCTACAAGGCAAATCGCTCAGAGCCGCCGGAGGAGCTGGTCCCACAATTCAATCTCGTTAAAGAGGTTGTGGAAGCCTTCAATATTCCCAATGTCGGACTGGAAAATTTTGAAGCCGATGATTGCATGGGTACACTGGCGAGGCACTATGCTAAAGACCATGATGTTCTGATTGTAACCGGCGACCAGGATATTTTACAGCTTGTTGATGATGGGATCCGGGTAGCCATCATGCGCAAAGGGATCGGGAACTATGAAATCTTTGAAAAGGAAACGTTCGTCGATCAAAAAGGTATTCATCCGCGGCAAATTATAGACTTAAAAGGGCTAATGGGTGATACATCGGATAACTACCCCGGCGTTAAAGGAATTGGCGAAAAAACGGCCCTAAAGCTTATTCAGGAATATGAATCGATTGACCGGATTCTCGAAAATATCGATAGGCTGCCAAAAGGTGCGCAAAAGAAAATCCGGGAGAACACAGAAATGCTTCATTTATCAAGACAGCTGGCAGAAATCAGGTGTGATCTTCCGGTCAGCTGTACACTGGATGATGCATTATGGCAATATGATAAACGTCTTGTCGAAGAAAAATTAGCAGATTTGGAATTTGATAATCTAGCAAAACTGATTCGTTAAAGCGCGTGTTCAAAAAGGGGGATAGCGACTGTTTGAACATCCTCTTAACCTGGCTTTTATCGAATTCCAAAGGTAGGAGCCGGATTTTGTTAATAAAGAGCATTATCAAAGTTGGATATTAAAGAAACACGGGGTGAATTCAGTGCCAAAAGTATTTGTTTATGGAACCCTGAGACGAGGCGGGAAAAATCATCATTTATTGAATGATTCACAGTGTATATTTCAGCAATGTTTTGTAGAGGGGAAGCTATACGACAGCAGCAGTGGTTATCCTGTTATGAAGCAAAATACATCCGGTCAAATCTGCGGCGAACTCTATGAAGTAACAGAACCCCAGCTTGCTGAGATTGACCGATTGGAAGGATATAAGGAAAACGGTTCTGATAACTTGTTTGAATGCAAGCTTCTGCCGGTTTATAACGATAAAGGTGCTCAATACAATGCTTTCGTTTATGTGGCGGGAGAAGCGTTCAATCAAGTTTCTGAGTTGATTTCATCCGGGGATTGGCTGGTCTACAACTATTTGAAGCAGAGTAGCCTGCTTTATTTCGCATACGGATCGTGCATGGACGATGAACGGCTAAAAAAAGCGAGTGTGGACCATCATTTTAAGGATGTGAGAGGGAAAGGAGTTTTGGAAGGCTTCGAATTTCAATTCTCCCGAAATACCGATGATGGCGGCAAGGCAGATTTGGTGGAAAATACGCGAGGAAAAGCTGAGGGAAAAGTTTACGATATCCCGTATGATGCCGTTGACTATTTGTATGAACGGGAAGGTGTTCGTGCCAATTCATACAGACCCGCCGTCGTTCCGGTTTCAATCAAAGGCTCTGTCTATCAGACTCTGACATTTATAGGAGTCAGCAAATCGCCCGAGATGGCCCCGACGAAACTATATGGTACGGAAATTATCAGAGGCGGAGAGGGTTATTTAAGTGATGACTATTTACGGAAAATCCGGGAAAAGATTAAGTTTTTGAGCGAATGATGCTGCTTTCATTACGTTCAGTGACATGATAAGCCCCCTTATGGGGAATGGTAATATTAAACAGTTCGAAAAGAAGGTGTTTATTATCGTTTTTACTCAGCAGGAACTAAATGACTGGCGAAATAAAATCCCGATAATGAGGGACATAATGGATTTAAAACCTGTATTCTGGATGAACCCTAATCTGAAAAATATGAACGAGACGCCATCGTTTCCATTAACGCGGGACGATATAGAAGAAGCAGAGTTGCTTTGGCAGCGCTTTGCACCCTTTTTGGAAAATGAATTTCCTGAGACAACTGAAACAAACGGGATGATTGAATCACCTCTTAAACGAATCAATCATATGAAGGAAAGTTATTTCACTGCAATAGATGGAGCGTTGTATTTGAAGTGCGATCATGAGTTGCCGATTGCAGGATCTATAAAAGCCAGAGGCGGTATTTACGAAGTCCTGCAGTATGCCGAAAAGTTGGCATTGGAATCTGGGCTGGTGCAAAAAAATGATAATTACGCTATGTTTTCAAATGAACGGTTCAAATCGTTTTTCAGTCAGTATTCAATCGGGGTTGGATCAACCGGGAATTTAGGGCTGAGCATCGGTATTATCGGCGCAACACTTGGTTTCAATGTCTCCGTATACATGTCAATTGACGCGAAACAATGGAAAAAGGATTTGCTTCGTAAAAATGGTGCTGAAGTATTGGAATTTGAAGGTGATTTCAGTGAAGCCATTTCTGCAGGCAGAGAAAAGACGATAGCGGATCCCAAAGGTTATTTCGTTGATGATGAAGACTCCAGGCATTTATTTTTAGGCTACAGTGTTGCTGCTCTGAGGCTTGAAAAACAGCTGAAGCGGGAAAACATTACAGTTGATGCAGACCATCCATTATTTGTTTATCTTCCTTGTGGTGTCGGCGGATCACCGGGAGGTATCGCTTTTGGGCTGAAACAGGTTTTCGGTGATCATGTTCATTGCTTTTTTGCTGAACCGACCCATTCACCATCTGTACTAGTTGGTCTTGTAACCAGGGAAATGGACCGCGTCAGTGTACAGGATTTCGGTATTGATAACCGGACAGAAGCGGATGGATTGGCTGTTGGACGGCCTTCTGAGTTTGCAACAGCAATCAGTGATCAATTGGTGAGCGGAATTTATACACTGGAAGATAATGAATTGTACCGGCTGTTGGCCATGCTTGCCGATACTGAAGGGATTTACCTTGAACCATCAGCAACAGCAGGGATCCCGGGTCCCCAGCAAATAACCCCGTATGTCAAAAAATATGCTATCGATTTTAGCAATGCCACTCATATTGCATGGGCAACCGGCGGATCGCTTGTACCTGAAAACGATATGGAAATGTTTTATAATAAAGGAAAGAGTTTAAGGTAGGAAGGTTGTTTTATATGAAAGTGGCACAGAACATGACAGAGTTAATCGGAGAGACCCCGGTTGTACAGTTGCATCATATTGTACCGGAAGATGCAGCTGATATATTTTTGAAGCTGGAATCGTTTAATCCAACCAAAAGTGTTAAAGACCGGGCTGCCTACAGCATGATTAAAATGGCAGAAGACGAAGGGCTAATCAAGTCAGGTGCGACAATTATTGAACCGACGAGCGGCAACACCGGGATAGGGCTCGCTATGAACGCTGCTGCAAAAGGCTATCGGGCTATTATGGTTATGCCTGACAACAGTACACAGGAACGCCGTAATATTTTGAAGGCTTTTGGAGCAGAAGTCGTGCTAACTCCCAGTGAAGCAAAAATGCCGGGTGCAATCAGAAAAGCAGAAGAACTGAACAGGGAAATACCAAACAGTTTCATCCCACAGCAGTTTGAAAATCATGCCAATCCCGATATCCACCGCAAAACGACTGCTTTGGAAATCTTTGAACAGATGGATGGAGAACTGGGTGCGTTTGTGGCGACTGCTGGAACGGGTGGAACCATCACCGGAACGGGTGAAGTGTTAAAAGAAAAAATCCCCGGCTTGCATATTGCTGTTGCCGAACCAGAAGGGTCTCCCGTATTGTCAGGAGGAAAGCCGGGCTCACATAAACTAGTTGGCACGAGTCCGGGGTTTGTACCGGATATTCTAAATACATCCGTTTATGATGAAATTCTCCAGATTGTTGATGAAGATGCGGTCGATATGTTTAAAACACTTCCACGCGAGGAAGGAATATTCATCGGTCTATCAGGTGCGGCGGCAGTGTTTGCAGCAGTAAAAGTTGCCAAACGGCTTGGAAAAGGCAAAAAAGTATTATGCATGGCACCTGATACAGGGGAACGTTATTTAAGTATGAATCTCTTTGATGAGTGAGCAGTTTTATCAGCTGCTCATTTTTCAGCTTTTTGTATATGACCCACTCCAATAATAAATCCGCGGTAACCCCCAATAAAGCCAGTAATCCTGAATGAGATAACCCCCGACAAATAGAATCATCTGCCAATCAAGCTGCTTCATTTCATTGCTCCTTTCTCTTACTGATAATTCTATTTTTTTGTAAACCTGTCTAAGAACTGTATTTTCAAGGCGTCTGTAACGAATTATTCCAAAGATGCATACTGTACTGATGAAGTTTGATTCAGACAGGGGGAGAATCGATGTATCCGACAAATCCATATTTTAATAACATGTATCCATATGCTTACCATCCATATGATACTCCGCAGTTCCATTATCAAAATGTGATGTATCCCGATGCCCGGCAGCAGTCTATCAGCGGCACAGCCACATGGACAGAAGGAGGGCAGATTACCAAATGCGGTATTCCGTGGTCAGATAATCTATATATGACTGCGGCAGTAGGCGAGAATTCCCCGTACCAATGCGGCCAGATATTGTTAGTCAGTTATCCTGTCACCGGAAGATCCATGTTGGTGGAAGTTGTTGATCAGGTGCCAGGGTATCCAAATAATCGTCTTAACGTACATCGCAGAGTGTTTGAAACATTGGGTGTCAATCCACAGAAAGGCGTGATTGATATCCAAATTACGCCCGTATCACAGGTTGAGCAGCAGCAGTGGGGAAGATACTTACTTGAAATAACACAAACAGCCTATCCAAGTTATAATGTAACTGAATATAGCCTTCTGAGCACAACAGAGGAATCCGTATCACGGACGAGGGAAACTTATGAATTCAGCCTTCAGTCAGCTCAGGAAACCATCACAGTACGTGCTAGTGTTATTTATAACCCGAATAACAACCGGATTATTTCGTTTAATGTGAATGAAGTATAACGCCCATGCGACTTACGTATTGAGATTTCACCTGTACTTGAAATTAAATGGGCAGTAATTAAGTCATAGAGTAGAATTATGGGGGCGGCAACATGGCCGTTATAAGGGCAACGAATAAGCATATCAACCTGTTAGCAGGGGTTGCTTAGAGCCGAAGCGGTCGGAGAAGGTAAACTGGGCATGCTGCATGTTGGTACTGTAACTGTCGGGCGACTGTCCGGCAACCTGGTATGATCAACCCTTGGTGGGTCGCTATAAACTGCATTTTAAAGTCAAAGGACAAAGTCAATCATATAAATACTGATGGTGTGTTATAAACCGGGGCGGAAAACCAATTCTTAATTTTACTGGGGAATCTGGAATATCGCCCTGTTTCATTTTTGCTTCTAGTTTACATAACATATATTATCAGAAGTTGTTACGAGGAAAGTTATTTTGTTTCACTGATTGTCTCATTTTAAAGTATACTTTTGATAGTGGGACAAATGATGAAAAAATACGTTACAAGTTTATAATTTTGATGTATTATTTATTGTTTTTCTCCCGAGTATTTTGCATTCGGTATGAAATGTGCGCACCATCTAACAATTCAGTCAAACTGATTACCGTTGCGCATCATTACAGATCAATCATTAATGATTTCATAATGGATGCTGCAGAGTATTCAACATTTGTATAAAAATCGTTCGTAATAAAGAACATATTAATTTTAGTGAATTATCCAAATCTTTTGCTTTTAGAATTATGTTGTCCAATCCAAAAGTGAATTACCCCCTCCTCCCTTCTTTTCTTACCTGAAGTTAAAGTGGACGGACAATATTAAAAGCAGCCAACATAATGACTGCTTTTATTTACTCCAGTTCAACTTTATTCAGGGGTTCTTTTGCCGGCCCTTCAATGACCTCGCCGTTATAGGAATAGCGCGATCCGTGACATGGGCAGTCCCACGTCCGGTCACCTGAGTTCCAGTTTACTTCACAACCAAGATGTTTGCATGTTGTATCAATAGCATACAGCTGATTATCCTGACTTTTATAGACACCTGTACGTTTGCCTTTAATTCTGGTCACTGTTGCATCATCCGGCTCCAGGTCTTTAATATTATCGTTTGTATATTCAAGTTTCCCGCTGATCAGATGTTTGGCAACATCAGCATTCATTCTGGCAAATTTCCGTACTGAAGGGTCAGCCTGAAAACGTGATGGCGTGAACAGGTCACTGTAGGGATTATCGTTACCAAGGATCCGGTCGGTTATAATTTTCGCTGCGATTGTACCGTTTGTCATTCCCCATTTGCGATAACCGGTTGCAACATAAACATTTTCCTCATTCTTGGTAACCGATCCGATATACGGGAGCTTGTCCATCGTTGTTAAATCCTGGGCTGACCATCTGTATACAAATTCAGAAATGCCAAAATGTTTTTCGGCATAATCTTGAAGTGCTTCATAATGTTTCATTGTTGATTTACCTTGGCCTGTTTTATGATTTTCGCCGACAATCAGCCACAAATCCTCCCCATCCATGTTCACCGATCTGATTGAGCGTGATGGTGATTCAGCATTTATATACATTCCACCCGGAAATTTTTCCGGTGTTTTGACTGCAATAATATAGGCGCGTTCCGGATACATCCGGGTCGGATAAAACCCCTGCCCGTCATAAAATGGATAATGGGATGCCTGAATCACATAATTGCAATTAATGCGGCATTCGTCTCTGGTAATAATTGTTGGGTGTTTGTTGTATTCGATATCCACTGCTGTTGTGTTTCCATATATTTGTAAACCATTGTTAACAGCTTCATCTACCAGCACTTTTAAATATTTTAGCGGGTGAAACTGAGCCTGATTTTTCATTTTCAGGACGGATTTAACTGGTATATCAAGCGGCATGCTATTAATTAGTTCACCTGGAATATCAAGCTGATCGTAGGCTTTCTTTTCCGTTTCGAGCTGGGGCACGTACTCGTCCGAATTTGTAAAAATATATGCATCTTCCTGACTGTAATCACAGTCTATATGATGTGTTTGTATGGTGTCTTCAATGAGTTTTTTAGCATCCATGCAGGCCTGATAATACAGGGAAGCTTTCTCCGCTCCAAAATGCTGGATGAATTCATCATAGATCATACCGTGCTGGGCGGTTATTTTGGCTGTTGTATGACCAGTAACCCCATTTAACAGGTCACCTGCATCGATAAGTGTAACTTTTATGCCTTCTTTACTCAGCAAATAAGCTGCTGTAATGCCGGTAATCCCACCCCCGACAATTGCTGTGTCCGTTTTAATAGATTCTTTCAGTTTTGGAAAATCTGGAAAGGAAATAGAATCTTTCCAGAAAGTTTGTGGAAACTGCGGCATGTTTTCAGCGTTTGGCATATTATCAATCCTTCCAGATACCTTTATAGTGCTGTTTTTTAGTTTCACTCACGAATCAGATTTTATTCCGATAATCTTGATTTAAAGACAAAATAAAAAACCGGGCAGTTCACCCGATTCCTATTTTAATTCCAGTAATTTTGTTTTCAGTTCTTTCTCCATACCTGTCAGCTCTTTTTCTGCCTGGTGGCGTTTCTCTCTTCCTTCTGTTTGAATCTGTATTGTTTCTTCGATGGTAGTCAGCAAGTTTTCCTGCGTTTGTTTCAACGTTTCGATATCAACAAGTCCCCGCTCGTTTTCTTTTGCTGTTTCGGTGGAGTTGGTCTTTAGCATTTCGGAATTTTTTAAGAGCAGATCATTCGTTGTTTGAGACACTTGCTTCTGAGCTTCCATGGCATGGCGCTGTCTGATAAGTGTAAGAGCTATGGCAATCTGGTTTTTCCAAAGCGGTATCGCGGTCAAAATGGAAGACTGGATTTTTTCAACAAGTGCCTGATTCGTGTTTTGAATTAACCGGATCTGCGGCGCACTTTGGGTTGTGATCTGACGGCTCAGCTTCAGGTCATGTATACGCTTGTCCAGGCGTTCGGCGAATTGCATCATGTCATTTACTTCCTGTACATCCATCTGGCTGCCGGACTGTTCAGCCTTCTGTTTTAATCTGGGGATAAGCTGCGTTTCCAAATTTTCACGCTTCAGCTCTCCTGCTGCAATGTAAATATTTAGCGCATCAAAATATTCTTTGTTCTTGTCAAACACCTCTTGCAGCATATCATTGTCTTTAGTCAGAACACTTTTATAGTTATCCAGCTTTACACCGATCCTGTCAATTTGAGCACCAGTTTTCTGGTATCTCGATAGAATTTCGTTTACGGAGTTCGAAATTTTGCCAAACATTCGCGATAAAACACTGCGTTTCTCCGGCTTAAGCTCATCCGGATTGACCTGTTCCAGTTTTTTCATCAGATCTTCCAGTATACCGCCGATTTCACCCGTATCATTTTTTTGCACATGTTCCAGCATCGAATGTGAAAAATTGAGCAGCTTCGATTGTGCCTCGGTTCCATATTGAGTGATCGACTGATAATTGTTAGGGTCAATCTGATCAGCCAGCTGGAGAGCTTTCTGCCGGCTTTCTTCAGGCAATTTATCGATCAGTTCGCTTGGATTGTCTTTTTCGTTGCCAGGAACGTTTCGGGTTTCCTGTTCTCCAAACGGATTTGCCAGCAGGTCGTCAATGTCAGCAGATTGTTTTGATTGGTTCTGTTCGTTCATTTCAATGCCTCGCTTTCGTTTTTGTGTGCTTGTCGATAGGACTGGTTGGCCACATCCAGTTCGAATTGAAGCGTGTTCACGTCGTCATTCAGCATCACGTGCAGATCTTTTTTGATGATACCGTCCATGGTAGTGATGGTTTCTCTTGTTTCCCCCAGCGCTTCATTTATTTCTTTAGATCGGGATGGCTGTGATTTTAGATAAGCATATTTTTCCATTAACGCAACAAGGGAGTCCAAATGTTTATAGTAAAAGGGTTCAGCCTGATAAAATCGTTGAGGTTCCTTTTTTGTGTTGGCGTAAATCTTCCGGACTGTTACAAGTATTTCGAAATATTGTCTTGCCTGATGCCAACTCCGGACACTTTTTAATGTCCGCTGCAGGCGCTTTATTTTTTCGTCTGCTTCGATAAGATTTTCGTTGATATACTTATATTCTTTTCGGTTCAGCCCTTTTTGTTTTAAAAAGCGATAGTGCATGATCTGTTTTGTCAAAAAATAACTGGCGCCCCCGCCAATGAGAGCATACAAGCCCGACATCATAAAGGCGGCGTTATAAGCAAAAAAACTGATCAGACCGGTTACTACAGCTGTCGAGGTGCCAATTGCTGTCTGAAATATAAATTGAAAAAATCGTCGCATATGTGTCAGCTCCCATTATTGATGAATAAAGACCTCTGCTATCAATATTCAGTCTACACTATAATTACGTACAAGTTCAGCAAAAAGTTTCATGATTTTCATTTAAATATGAGCTTGTCTCATTTTTCAATTGTACTGCGGAATATGAATAACATTTATAGTTTTTCAAACAAAAAAGAACTGAAAACAAATTATTTGCTTTCAGTTCTTTTTTGATTTAACAATTAGCTGCTTTCCTTTTTATACTGTGCTCTTGACCGATATTGCTGTGGTGCTCTTGCCGGATATCCAACTGGAATACTGTAAAAATGAATCAGCCGTGTAAATGGTATCGAAGCAAATAAACCAAAACCCAGCAGTGTATGGACCTTGAAAATTAACGGTATATTCGTCATAAGCTCATACTGCGGATTTAAGACGAATAAACTTCTGAACCACGGTCCGATAGCTGAACGGTAGTCAAACTCCTCAGGTGTAAAATTTCCAAATATGGTCATGTACGTCCCTACACCCGCGATAATCAGAAGTGCGATTACGGAATAGAAATCCGCAAAAGTCGCATGCACTCTGACCGGATCAAACACCATTTTCCGGATCAGGAGAATAATCAGCCCGGCAATCATCACTATACCGGCAAGAGAGCCGCCATAGACAGCACCCATATGGTATAATTGGTCAGAAACCCCCAGTACTTCATAGACTTTCATTGGGACAACAATCCCCATTATGTGACCGAAAAAAGCAAAGATTACTCCCCAGTGAAACAAGGGTGAGCCAAAGCGAAGCCATTTTTTTTCAAAGAACTCCGTCGATGGAGCCGCCCACGTCAATTGGCGAAATGCAAAGCGGTATAATAAGCCAAGAACCATAATAATTAAGCTTGCATAAGGGAAAATAACCCACCAGAAAATGTCACTCACGCGTTAACCCTCCTTTTGGCAAAGGGGCCAGGGAGAAGGCTGATCCTTCATCACTGGCAGCCCTCTCTTTACCCATACATGATTGGATACGGCAACTCTTCCAAATCTGCTTCCTCCCGATCAAATTCCAATCTTTGAATTTCCTGTTTGGTTGGCTTTGGAAGTACCACCTCCATTAAAAGGTACAAAAAGTTGAAATATGGATTCTCATCGGGCAGATTGTTCATGATTCGCTGAACTGCAACTGCAAGCCGCCTTACTAACCGTTCATTATCCTGGCTTTCCGGCGCCACGGCCAGAAATTCAAACAGCATTGGTATATAATCGGCAAGATCCTCATCGATCCTCTCATAGCCGGCCTGATTAATAATTTTTTGCAATCTGATCAGGGCGGCGCCCCTTTTGTTACTGTCACCGAGCTCGTGCGCAGTTAGATAGAGGCCATTTTTAGCTCTCAGATCAAAGGTTGACACATATAACTTTCTTAGGTCTTCAAGTGTGAAGAGGTTAAAAGTTGTTACAATGGTGTTAAGCCTATTGCGCAAATCGGCAGATGTTATATCTTCTTCGATGCAGTCATAAATATCATTTAGTCCGCTTCGGAAATCATCAGCCGGATATGCCAGCAATCGAGACCCTATTACAAGCAATGTGCGTTCCTGGCTATCCATTATCTATTCCCTCCGATAAGGTATGCCATACCCTCAGGCGGTGCCAGGTCCTCCAGACTGCATGCTCCCTGTTCATAATAAAGGTTATCATCCATTTCTCTTCTCCCCGTTGGAATGACAAACCGTTCATTATATTTGGCAATTCCTAATAAACGAGCCATATCCTCAAGTTCCTCAGGCGTAGTGTTCGCTTCTTTCAGTAATTCACTTTGTCTGAATTCGTCAATGCCACCGACTGTTTTTCCACGCATATGAACCCGCATGGCTGTTAATTTAAGCAGTACTTCCCGGATGAGCTTGGTATCATCAGCCGCCAGTATGGAAGCAAGATATTCCACAGGGATCCGCATTTGGTCTATGGCAGGAATATAACCGTCTGTATTTAAGTCATCTTCATTTGTTATATGATTCATGATTGGGCTAAGCGGCGGCACATACCAGACCATTGGCAGTGTGCGGTACTCCGGATGCAGCGGCAGTGCTATTTTCCATTTCATGGCCATTTTGTACACTGGTGACTTTTGTGCACTCTCAATCCATTCATCATTAATGCCTGCTTTCTTTGCTTCTTCAATCACCTCAGGGTCGAACGGATCCTGGAATACAGAAAGCTGAGATTCGTATAGGTCTTGCGGATCCTCGACAGATGCCGCTTCTTTTACTTTATCTGCATCGTACAGCACGACACCGATATAACGGATGCGCCCGACACATGTTTCTGAACAAATCGTTGGCAGACCCGCTTCAGTCCGAGGATAGCAGAAGTTACATTTTTCTGCTTTGTGTGTGTTCCAATTATAATATACTTTGTGGTATGGACATCCGCTCATGCAGAAGCGCCATCCCCGGCATGCTTCCTGGTCAACCAGGACAATGCCATCTTCATCCCGTTTGTACAATGCTCCTGAAGGACAGGAAGCAACACAAGAAGGGTTCAGGCAGTGTTCGCAGATTCGCGGCAGATACATCATAAATGTTTTCTCATATTCCATCGAGATGTGATCCTGCAATTTCTCGACTGTCGGGTCCTGCGATACTATTTCAGTACCGCCTGCCAGGTCATCGTCCCAGTTAGAGCCCCATTCCGGCTTGTCGATAAATTCACCTGTAATGACGGATTGCGGTCTTGCTACAGGCAAATTTTCGCTCTTTGGGCTGTTAATTAAATTCTCGTAGTTATATGTCCATGGCTCATAATAATCGTCCATCGTTGCCATGTCCGGGTTGTAAAAGATGTTCATCAGCTTGGAAATTGGTCCCCCGGCTTTCAGTTGCAGTTTCCCGTTTTTCAGCGCCCATCCGCCTTTGAAGCGTTCTGTGTCTTCCCAGCGCTTCGGATAGCCGGTGCCTGGACGTGTTTCAACATTATTAAACCACATGTACTCAGTTCCTGGCCGGTTTGTCCACGTATTTTTACATGTTACAGAACATGTATGGCACCCGATACATTTGTCCAAATGCATCACCATTGCGACCTGTGCTTTAATTTTCAAGCCAATCTACCTCCTTCAAAGCTCTGATAACAGCTATTGTATCCCGCTGATGGCCGGTTGGACCGTAATAATTAAATCCATAGCTCAATTGCGAATAACCGCCGATCATATGTGTCCCTTTAAGTGTCACCCTAGTTACACTGTTGTGGGTTCCCCCGCGTTTTTTATTGATTGATGTAGCGGGTACTCCCAACGTCCGGTCCTGTGCGTGATACATATAAGCCATTCCTTTTGGTATCCGGTATGTGACAACGACTCTTGCTGCAATGGCCCCATTCCGGTTATAAACTTCCACAAAATCGTTATCCTTGAGGTCGATGGAAGCCGCATCATCTTCATTCATCCAAATTGTTTGCCATCCTCTGAATAATGTTGACATATGGGTTGTGTCCGTAAACATGGTATGGATGCCCCATTTTTGGTGTGGTGTCAGATATCTGACCGTAATTGATTTATTTTCGTTTTCATCCACACCCTCTTCTTTCTTAAGAAATGGTCCATATCTTAGTGGCGGCAAATACAATGGGAGCCCTTCGCCATAGTCGAGCATCATCTCATGATCGAGATAGAAACTTTGCCGTCCCGTCAATGTGCGCCACGGGATATTGTATTCTGTGTTCACGGTGAACGGCGAATAACGGCGATTGTTTTTTTCCAGACCGCTCCATACCGGTGTTGAAATGGCACTGCGCGGCTGGATGCTTAAGTCTCTTAGTGTATGGTCCTCCTCCGCACGAGAGCTGGCAATATCCTCCAGTTTTTGTCCGGTTTTGGCTTCAAGCGATTTCCATCCGGCAACAGCCCTTTTGCCGTTTGTTGCACCGGACATTGCCAGAATGGCGTTAACAGCCTGTTCGTCAGAATATAAATCCGGATGGTCTTTTCCGATACCTTCCCGACGTGATTTACCAAGTCTTGTACCCAGTTCATCAAAGACTTCTTCACCAGGTATGGTTACCCCTTTGCCGCCATAGCCCTGTTTGATTAGCGGACCGATGGTGGTCATTTTCTGGTAAACATTCGGGTAATCACGTTCCACGACTTTCATACTTGGCATTGTTCTACCTGGTATGGCATCAACTTCCCCTTTACGCCAATCCTTGACTTTTCCGAGCGATTGGGCAATTTCTCCTGGTGTATCGTGCCCAAGCGGGGAAGCCACTAATTCTTCAGTTTTCGGCAGATGTTTTTCGGCGAGCTCCGAAAATACTCTGCTGATCTCGCGGAATGTGTTCCAGTCGCTTTTTGCTTCCCATGGCGGTGAAATGGCTGCATTGAATGGATGGACGAACGGATGCAGGTCGGTACTGCTGATATCGTTTTTTTCGTACCATGTTGCAGCAGGCAGTACAATGTCGGAAAACAGACCTGAGCTTGTCATACGGAAATCTACACTGACCAGTAAATCAGCTTTTCCAACAGGTGCTTCACTTTCTGTTTTAACAGTTTCAGGCTGCCATGAGTTTTCTGGTTCAGCCATTACCTGGTTGTCGCCGCCGACCAGGTGTCTGACAAAAAATTCGTGTCCTTTGCCACTGTCTCCAAGCAGGTTGGACCGCCAGTTAAAGAATACTCTAGGGAAGTTTCGCGGATCGTCCGGATTTTCAATTGCCCAATCGATTTTTTCATCTTTAATTTGGCTGACAATGTCGTCGATAATTTCCTGTTCACTTTCTGCACCCCGCTCCTTGCTTTCTTTTACAAGATCAATTGAATTCTGTGAAAACTGCGGGTACGAAGGAAGCCAGCCAAGCCGTGCTGATAAAGCGTTCAAATCAGCCGGGTGCATCGCATTATATTTGCTTCCCCATTCTGTTTTTTCGTTATCGTCCGGAAGAGCTTCGTAACGGAATTGGTCTGTCACGAAGTAAAAATAGGATGTGCCGTTTTGATGGCGCGGGGCTTTCTGCCAATCACCGGCAAAGGCGACTTGCTGCCAGCCTTCCTGAGGCCGGACTTTCTCCTGACCGACATAATGTGCCCATCCGCCGCCATTGACCCCCTGTGAACCTGTTAATAATACCAGATTCAAGATCGCACGGTAGATTTGGTCACTGTGGAACCAATGGTTGGTTCCGCCACCCATGGCAATCATCGACTTACCTTTTGTCCGTTCGGCATTATCTGCAAATTCTCTTGCTACTTTCATAACGTGTGTTTTATTTACACCTGTAATCGACTCCTGCCACGCCGGTGTGTAGGGCTTTGGATCATCATAATCAGCCGGGTAGTCGCCAGGAAGATTCCGTCCGACGCCTGTGTGTGCCATCATTAAATCATAGACGGTTGTCACCTTGAGAGTATTGCCGTCCACATCCTGTATTGTTTTGACAGGTACGCCTCGTTTGACAAGTCCTCCTTCTTTTTCAGCAAAATAAGGGAAGCTTACCATCACGGTTTCATCCGATTTATCTATAAAACTTAACTCAGGATCTATTTGACTGCCGTCCCCTTTATCTAGCTCTAGGTTCCACTTACTTCCTCCGTCCCAGCGGAAGCCCATACTTCCATTTGGTGTTTCCAGCTGACCTGCTTCATCATCCCATACCAGCGTTTTCCATTCGCCGAGTTCATGCTCGTCATTTATGTCAGATGCACGAAGGAAGCGGTCGCTGCGGTATTCACCGTCATGTTCATTTAGCATCACCAGGTACGGCAGGTCAGTATATTTCTTGGCATAAGAGTTGAAATATGGTGTTTCTCTGTCAACATAAAATTCTTTCAAAATAACGTGTGTCATGGCCATTGCAAGTGCTGCGTCCGTCCCTGCTTTTGCCGGAAGCCAAATATCGGCAAATTTTTCATATTCTGCGTAGTCCGGGCTGACACCGACAACTTTTGTACCATTATACCTTGCTTCCACCATGAAGTGAGCATCCGGGGTTCGTGTTTGCGGCAAGTTCGTCCCCCAAATAATAAAATATTTGGAGTTATACCAGTCAGCACTTTCCGGTACGTCAGTCTGCTCACCCCATACTTGCGGTGAAGCTGGCGGCAAATCGGCGTACCAATCATAAAAGCTTAAAATGGTTCCCCCAATTAATGACAGGAAACGGGTCCCTCCTGAATAACTGACCATCGACATGGCCGGAATCGGACTGAAGCCGGCGACACGGTCAGGGCCGTATTTTTTAATTGTTTGAATGCTGGCGCTGGCAATCATTTCACACATGTCTTTCCAGCTGGCGCGAACGAAGCCGCCTTTTCCGCGGGCTTTTACATATTTTTCACGTTTCACTGGATCACTGACGATGTTATCCCATGCCTCGACAGGATTTGAGCTATTATTCCGTTCTTCTTTCCACAATTCATATAAATCGCTTCGTACGTATGGGTATTTTACTCTGACAGGACTGTACGTATACCAGGAAAAGCTTGCTCCCCGCGGGCATCCGCGCGGCTCATATTCAGGGAAGTCATCTCCAGTGCTTGGATAATCCGTCTGTTGTGTTTCAGACGTGATAATACCGTCTTTCACATAAATCTTCCAGCTGCATGAACCTGTGCAATTCACGCCATGTGTTGAACGAACAATTCTATCATGCTGCCATCTTCTGCGATATATATCTTCGGAATCACGCGGACGGGGGCTTTCTTCAGTCCAGTCATCGTTAATCCGGTTTCCCGGCTTAATATGTTTTAATTTATCGAATAGTTTATTTTTGCTCTCCATCCGTTTCACCTCCTTCATGCTGTGCTTCGATAGGATTAAACCTGTCGCCCAGGATCCGGAAACTGCCTTCTCCCTCTTCAAGTTCCTCGAGGAATATTTTCAGACTTGGAACATTGGAGGCGACCAGAATTAGGCGTTCAAGCGTTTCATATGAGTTAATATCATAAATCATCTCTACAATTTTGGGGGGAATATCACCAAAACGCATTTTCAGTATGGAAAGCAAATCTTCGCGGTCATCAACTATATTTGCCTCATCTTCAAATAAAAACAAACTAATCCACTCCTCTCGTTCAGGCGTTATTTAGGTCTCATCATTTTAAAGTAATCGGCAATCATAACTTCTTTACAGGCATCTCCGACTTTTTCTATAAACTCAATAATCTCGTGGTTCGTATTTTCGATTGCTTCGTTTGAGAAATATTGTGATTTCTTATGTGCATAACTGTCACCAAAGTAAATAATTGCTTCATATCCTGATGCCTCTTTTATTGCCTGTGCCTGGATATCATACTTGTGGATATTGTGATGGTCTTCTAAGTTTTTTGTTACCTCGTTGTACAGGTCCGGTAAAATGACACGCATCGGTTGTTCCTGTTTGGACGATGTTTGTTCAGAGCCCAATTATGTCACCTCCATATAGATATTTTGCCGTTAGTGATCGTGGTCAGGGAGCACTTCCATTTCTTTTTTGTTATGGAGTTCGTCGACGATAATCAAGGATTGAAAACGCTGTATGATTGCATCATTAATCCCCGTCTCCGGAAGTTCTTCTTTAATTTCATCGACAATCAGACGTAATAAATTATGATCCCGTGTCAAAGCAACAATATCATCTTTCACTTCCGGGTCTTCTTCAACCAAATCTTTATATAATCCTTTTTCCTCTGCGTCAGCGTGTGCCAGTGTCCTTGTTTCCCATTGTTCAATAAGTACATACGCTAATTCCAATGCTTTTTCTTTTTCGTTTTTCTGATGAAGCGTGTCGAGCATGTTCGTCAATTCGATTGCTTCATTCAATGCTGCTTCATGAATAGCACTGTGACTATCAACATGCTTAAGCGCAGGACCCGACATTTTGATTCACCTCGCCGTAATTAGTTTTGAAATCAATACTGCCAGTATGGACAGCTTTCTATTGATTTAAGCATATCATCCAATAAGATAAGGAACAATTAATACCGAAGAAAAATTTGGATTTATGTGATAATTATCACAGAATTTCGGTAACAGTATTGTCGAAAAATAAGTTATTGACTATTATCAAGGTTTTTTGGTATAAAACTGTTGCCAATCATCTGTGGTATAGGGAAAATATAATAAGGGTATAGTTTTAATTATGTGCTGTACGGCTATACAATGTATTAGGAACTATAGATAAAGGAGACGGTAACTATGTTGGCACATGTCATTGTCAGCGGACGTGTACAAGGCGTCGGATTCAGAATTACAGCGCAGCAGCAGGCTGGACGATACGATTTAACGGGATGGGTGCAAAATAAAGCAGACGGTTCAGTAGAATTGGAAGTGGAAGGTGATGATAACAAGGTTCAAGCATTTTTAAATGATTTAAAAAAAGGACTGAGTCCCGCTATTAAAGTGGATGATATGAAAGTGGATAAGCGGCAGGATGAAAAAGGCTACAGCAATTTTTCCATAAAATAAAACTTCAATCAGTGGGCGGCTTAACCGCGCTGGTTGTGAATTGAATAGAATCGGCTGCAGCATAATAAAAGCCGCTATCAATAAAGACAGCGGCTTACATTTAACCCTCTTCGAAAAATTTGGCGTTCAGGCCAATGTACTTTTCTTCGTCTTCCGGAACTTCATCTTCCATGTATATCGCTTCGACCGGACAGACGGCTTCACATGCACCACAGTCGATGCAAATATCCGGATCAATATAAAACATGTCTTTGCCTTCTTCTATACAGTCAACAGGACAAACTTCCACACATTCGCCTGATTTTTCATTTATACAAGGTGATGTTATAACAAAAGCCAAGTAAATCTCCTCCTTAAAGAATAAAGCCCCACATACTTTCTATAAAATATATTACAGAATATGGCTGGCTGTTTCAAGTCAGAGTACACATAGATGGGCGCTCATACATATTATTTATTATCTGTAAAATTGAGGAGAGATCTTGATGGAAGTTATTATCCGTCCCGATGATTCGTTCTGGTATTACAGTGAACTGTTTGATATTCCAGTGATTCTGATTGAACAATCAAATCCACAATTAAATCCTGAACAATTAATGACTGGTCAAGTAGTGCGGATACCCGGTTATATGGAAGGATTTTATCAAATAGCTGCCGGAGAGACCTTGTGGGATATTGCAATGGAGCGGAATCTTCCGGTTGACATGCTTGAGTTGGCCAATCCGGATATAGAACCGCAAAATTTGCAGGACGGCCCGCAACTCACTATCCCCGAACGTGTCAATAATTTAATGATAACGGACTTTAACCATTATACATCTGATAAAATGGTACGCGACATTGGCCGCTTACTTACTATTTATCCGTTCATTTTTCAAAAGACCATCGGCAGTTCCGTGATGGGTAAAGATATCATTGAACTGCAGATCGGCACCGGAAACAAACAAATTCATCTTGACGGCTCGTTTCATGCCAACGAGTGGATAACGACCTCAGTCATTATTCGTTTCCTCAATGAATACGCACGTGCATTAACAAACAGAATGCCAATACGGGAGCTGAATGTACTCCCCTGCTTTATTGATACAAACTTATCAGTTGTTCCAATGGTTAATCCGGACGGTGTTGACCTGGTGCTTGATGGCGCATCTGCAGCCGGACCATATCAGGATCAGGTTTTGGCTCTTAATAATCAGAAACAGGATTTTTCGAATTGGAAAGCAAATATTGCAGGCGTTGACCTGAACAATCAGTATCCGGCACTTTGGGAAGTTGAAGCAGCACGGAAGCCTGATTCTCCTCAGCCTAGAGATTATCCCGGTCCTCATCCATTATCAGAACCTGAAGCTATAGCAATGGCAAAATTGGCCGAAGAACGAAACTTTTTGCGTGTTAACGCGTTTCATACCCAGGGTGAAGAAATTTATTGGGGATTTGAAGGATTGGAACCCCTCATTTCAGAGCCCATTGTAAATGAGTACGCTCATGAGAGCGGCTACCGGGCCATACGTTGTATAGACAATTACGCCGGTTATAAGGACTGGTTTATCCAGGAGTTCAGACGTTCTGGCTATACTGTTGAATTGGGAAGTGGTGTCAATCCGCTGCCATTTGACCAGTTTGAGAAAATTTATCAGGAGACGCTCGGAATTATGCTGGCTAACTTATATTTCTGAGTATAAGGACTTAAAGAGATAAAATGAGGCAGGGACATAACTAAAACGTTTACCATTAAAGACGAATGATACCTGGAATATTTAAGTGAAATGTATGGGTGAATCTTAACCACCGCTGCGGAAAAATGCTTCGCTTTCCGGGGACGGCTGATGAGCCTCCTCGCGCTGTCGCACTGCGGGGTCTCATCTAGGCCTATGCTCCCCCCGGGAGTCTCCGCATTTTTACTTCGCTGGTTTAGATGGAAACGAATTATACTATAAAAGAAAAATCCGAACTGATTCGAAATCTAACTGAAGAATTTTGAACCATCGTTCGGATTTTTTCTTTGATTCATTACTTTTGTCTCAGCCTCACGTTATCTCTTTGAAATAGTCTTTATAAAATCCGCCAATGCGGTTACTGTTATCAATAATGAAGTAAAATTCGTCCGTTTCGTTTTTTACTTCGTACTGTTTGCCTGGCGTCAATTTATTGTGAACAATGAATTTTTCAGCATCAGCATGAACACATTCGATTTTTTTAATTGTTTCATTATCTTCCCACTCTAAATGAATCACATTAGTCATCTCCCTGGTCCAGTTTACATAATTATAATATCGTCGACTTAATTAAAAAGATATAAATAGTTTTCGTAACCTTTTTCCGTCATTTCATCTTTCGGGATAAATTTCATCGCTGCTGAATTCATGCAATATCGGAGCCCTCCCCTATCCTGCGGTCCGTCTTCAAACACATGCCCCAAGTGGGAATCAGCATTCTTGCTCCTGACTTCAGTCCGGATCATTCTATGGCTTGTATCGGTTTTTTCCTCAATCTGGTATGGGTCCACCGGTTTAGTAAAGCTTGGCCAGCCACAGTTTGCATCAAATTTATCATGCGAAGAGAATAGAACATCGCCGGAAATAAGATCCACATAGATCCCTTCATCTTCATTATCCCAGTATTCATTCGCAAAAGGCCGCTCCGTTCCGTTCTCCTGCGTAACACTATACTGGATTGGTGTGAGTTTTGCCTTTAAATCGGATTTATCGAATCCTTGTTTCCAGTTTTCTTTTATAAAGTCTTCCCTTCCTGACCCTTTTTTGTACAAGCGATAATGGAATGACTGCTTCTTGTAGTAGTCCTGATGTTCTTCCTCCGCTCTGTAAAAGGTCTTTGCCGGGAGAATGGGTGTAACGATTGGTTGATTAAATTTGCCGCTTTCCTTCAGCTTTTGTTTGGATTGTTCCGCTATTTGCCGTTGTGTTTCATTATGGTAGAAAATAGCCGTTTGATACGATTCACCCCTGTCATTAAACTGACCGCCGGCATCGGTCGGATCAATTTGCTGCCAAAACGTATCAACGAGTTTTTCATATGGCATTATATCCGGGTTGAATGTAATTTGGACTGCTTCGACGTGACCGGTTGTATCAGAACAAACCTGTTCATATGTGGGGTTTTCAACATGGCCCCCAGTGTAACCTGAGACAATGTTTTCGATACCCGGCCGCTCGTCAAACGGTTCCACCATGCACCAGAAGCATCCCCCGGCAAATGTAGCTAATTCAGTCGTCATAGTATACCTCCATTCAAGGTTATCCTATGCTTATTTTTTCGTTTTTAACAGAAAAAATCAAATCATGTGCTTGTGATGCAATGGTGGTTCCACGAGGGTTATATGGCTTTTAAATGAACAATTTAGGAATTGATTCACCTGATTTCATCGCAGCCATATTCATTTCATCCATGTAGTTTTCTTCCTCGGATGTATTCGACGTGACTGTTTCCTGTTCATTTTCAAGCTGATTTTGATCTGTTTCGGAATCATTTTCATTCACTGCTTTCATCAGTTTGAACAGCATCGGCAGGTTTCTTACCATTGGTCCATACTGTTGTACAAGTGGTGCTGCCTGCTGAACAACGTTTAATACCTGCTGCACGTTGCTGAGTTTCTGTGAGATGCCGCTGATTCTCTCCGGCGATAATAGGCTTTGGGATACATGTGGAGATAAGAATTGCCGTATTGCCCCTGGAGCGTGCTGCTGAGGCGGTACAGGTGGTCCTCCCGGGAAAAACCCTTGGCGCGGCAGCATACTGCTATTGGTATACTGTTGCTGGATGGGCCATACCATTATGATCCTCCCCTTTTTATAAAGTCACTTAGGTTATTGTACGTGGGCAATCCATAATAGTGTAGGCGGTTATCTGCAGTTCAGCCGAAAAATGGTGTACCTTTAACATTTTTCAACTACGACTATTCTCCTCCCAGCAGAATAATACCAAACACAATGACGGAAAAGCCCCTGTCTCTTTCTTCATCAGGATGATTATTTCCCGGGCAACCGCACAAGTTTACACGATATTACAAGTTTGAAAAGAATTATGACGAAAATAAGGGACTGCTGTCATGTTATTTTATTGCATTACGAACATATGTTTGTTTATAATAGTACGTGAGGTGAAGAAGAATGCCAAGAGACCGCGGGAACATTAAGTGGGCTTCGCTAATGCTTCCGGAACACACCGAGTTATTAAAAGAAATGTGGAAGGAAGATGAAATTAAATCAAAGCCTGAGCTTGATGAACAGCAAGTTGAGTTGTTAAATGATCAGCTGCTGGAAGCTTTGAGACGCCGCTCCCCTATTTGCCTTCGGATTTATGAAAATGGCGTGATGGCAGAATGGACAGGGACTATTAGTAAGCTCGACAGCCAAACAAACAGTGTTATATTGGAAACTTCTGTTCACTCGAATAAACGGATTGCTTTTGGTGATATTTTCCAAATTATATTTAAATAAGACTTCGGGATATCCCGAAGTCTAATCCAATCTATTCAGTTTATAAGCCTCCCAGAGTTGATCAAACACAGCCAAAGCATTGGCAAACGGGCTGTTCCATTCCAGATAGCTGCTGATTTCATCATAGTCTGCTGACTGTTTCGGAAAATCATGGTCATAGAACATCCATTCAGCCAGCCGGCTTTTATCATCCGGCGTTTTTTTGCCTCTGTAGGTTAATGCATAGTGGTAAAATGAACGCATACTGCAAGCCACCCCGTTATTCAACTGTTATTCTCCATAAATTCCTGATGTTTTTTCAGTTTTCTGCGGTAAACAATTCGGCAAAGATAGATACTGATTTCATATAAAAGAATCAATGGTATGATTGCAACAAGCTGCAATACAAAATCCGGCGGTGTTATCAGCGCACCAAGAATGACAAGGATCAAATATGCATACTTTCGTGTCCGCCGCATGAATTCCGGGGTCAGAATTCCCAGGTGGGTAAGGAACATTGCAATAACCGGGATTTCAAAAAATAAAGCAAACGGCAGAACAATGCGGAATAGCAGTTTAAAATACCGATCGTATGTGAATATTTCATTGAACATCCCATCATTTAATGAAAGCAGAAAAGGTATTATAAAATCCACAAAAACGGTATATCCGAAGGCAATGCCTGTGATAAATAAAAGAAAAATAGCCGGGATATACAGCAGTGTCGCTTTTCGTTCAGGTTTGGTCAAACCGGGTCTGATAAACAGCCAGACTTGAAGGCATAATATCGGTAATGTGCCGATTAATGCTGTTACGCCCGCCAGTGTTAAGTAAACAGAGATAAGATCTGTCAGACCGGTAACACTTAATTTGAACGGCAAATCGTCTTCAATAAAACCATAAATCATTTCAACATAGAGAAAACCAATAATAAAAAAAAGAATGAAAAAAACGGCCGTTACGATGAGACGGTTTCTGAGTTCAGACAGATGACCTACGACATTCATCTCTTTTTCATGATCAAATCGCTGTTCTTCAGACATTGTGCACGCTCCCAATCCAAGCATAAAAGAAGATGTAAGGTTAACCCCCCTACACCTTTGTCAAGTCCCTCATTTGTTTGATGATTCATTATTTTTACCGGAATCATCTGATCCAATCTCTTTTGTTGCATTTTTAAATTCTTTCAGTGAACTGCCGACAGCTTTACCGATTTCGGGTAACTTGGAAGGTCCAAAAACGATTAAAGCAATGATCAGAATTAAAATAAGTCCGGGAATACCGATACTGCCTAATCCCATGTATAATCACTCCGCCTGATTATTTATTTTTGTCATCTTTCACAATATCTTTCGTCTCTTTCACTTCATCAGAAACGTCACTCGTCAAATCTTGTGCCGAGTTTTTGAATTCACGCAGTGTATTTCCGGCAGCCTTCCCTATTTCCGGAAGTTTCTTAGGGCCAAAAATAACTAAAGCAATCACCAAAATTAAAATAAGTCCAGGGAAACCTATACTGCCTAGTCCCATATATGACACCTTCTTTAAGTATATTATAATACAACCAATCAATAAATTCTATATACAACGTTCAAAATCCAGCTGAAAATAGCTTGTAAACTGATAAAAGTGTAACATGACCGGCTGCTTCCAGGCAACTTAAAAAGCAGAGGGCTGAACCATAGTTTAAAACCGTTTTGCCAATTCGTATTGTTCCGGATAGTTCATATTAAAAAAATGCTTATCCAAAGTATGTTTTGGGATTCCGTTATAGTCTGTTACATAATTGACTGTAATATAATCAAATAATGTTCTTATTTTTCGCTGATCGTTATCAAGCAGCGTCTGGATTTGTGGAAGTACATTTTTCGTATATATTCCGGATAAGGGATGCATTCTTTCGTTATACATCGGGATGACTGCCTCATAGTTATGCAATGACTGTATTAAATGCTGATAAACATTACGATGGATAAACGGCATGTCACATGCAGCAAATAAATAAATATCAGCATCAATATGATAAATTGCTGCTTCCATACCTGACAGCGGTCCTTTGTTTTTGTATCTGTCACGGAATAAATCCAGTTCGAGAAATTGATAATCTTCCGGCTCGTTTGTAATGACCGATACATAATCGCTTAATTTTTTTAATTCATCGGCAACATGTGTGATAACAGGTTTGTCATCAATTTCCAAAAATGATTTGGTTGTGCCCATCCGCGTTGATTTACCGCCGGAAAGGATTACGCCGCATATACGCATGAGTTATCCACCTTGCCGATCGTATTGCAGGAAATAATGGTCATATTGGTTTTTGCTGTCCTTTTCCCCTTCTTCCCTGCTCGTTAATTGCCATTCTGCTTCTGAAAATTCAGGGAAGTATGTATCCCCTTGAAAAACATCATCAACGAGCGTGATGTATAAGCGATCTGCATGCGGCAGGACTTGTTTGAAAATCTCCTCACCGCCAATCACAAACAATTCATTTGCCGGCTCCTGATGATTCCAGTCTAAAACGGTATCGATATTATTGATGACTTCAATTTCATCCGGGAATTTGCTGCTGTGCCGTCTGGTTATGACGACATTATCACGGTTTGGAAGCGGTCTTCCAATTGATTCAAATGTCTTCCGTCCCATAATGATCGTATGGCCGGTCGTTTTTTGTTTGAAGAATTTCAAATCATTCGGCAGATGCCACGGTAAATCATTCCGGTAACCTATAACGCGATTACGGTCCATAGCAGCAAGTAATGATATCATATATTCACCTCCTCCCTTCTGCTCAAACAGCGATAGGCGCCTTTATCGCAGGATGCGGTTCGTAATCAAGCAATTCGAAATCGTCTAATTCAAAATCAAAGACAGACGATTTTTCTCCATTGATTTTAAGTGTCGGGAATAATCGCATATTACGGCCAAGCTGTGTTTTGACCTGCTCAACATGGTTTATATAGATATGAGCATCGCCTAGTATATGGACAAATTCTCCTGCCTCCAAACCGCATTCATGAGCGATTAAATATGTCAGCAGTGCATAACTTGCTATATTAAACGGGATACCTATAAAGATATCTGCACTGCGCTGATACAGTTGGCATGAAAGCTTACCATCCGCCACATAAAATTGGAACAGTGTGTGACACGGCGGCAATGCCATACTTGGCACGTCTTCCGGGTTCCATGCAGAAACGATATGACGGCGCGAATCAGGATTATGGCTGATTGAATGGATCACATTTTTTAACTGATCAATCGTTTCATTTTGTGACGTTTTCCAGTCACGCCATTGTTTGCCATAAACGTTTCCCAAATCACCAAACTTCTCTGCAAATGCACGATCATTTAAGATGTTATTTTTGAAAATCTTCATTTGTTCCTGATAAAGCTGATTAAACTCTTGTTCTTGCTGACTGCGATTCCCGAAGTCGGTCATGTCAGGGCCATCGTAGTCATTGCTTTCCACCCATCGTTTAAAAGCCCATTCATTCCATATATTATTATTATGCTGCAGTAAATATCGGATGTTTGTATCTCCTTTTATGAACCAGAGCAATTCACTGGCCACCAGTCTAAATGGCACTTTTTTTGTAGTTAACAGCGGGAAACCGTCACTCAAATCAAAGCGCATTTGCTGTCCGAAAACCGAATAGGTTCCGGTGTTGGTCCTGTCTGTTTTTTTCGTCCCATTTTTCAATATGTATTGACATAAATCCAGGTAGCCTTGTTCACCTTTCAGCATTTTTCTCACCTCTACCCTAATCTTAATATAAAAGCTTATATCACGGCAAATTTATTTATCGTAACACAATCGTAAGTTTAGAGAGGGAATGAATAAGTTTCATCATGATCGCACACGCTACCTATATCATATCGATAAAGGTGGGATGTTAAATGACAGGATTAATCGTAAAATTACTCATATGCCCTATCGGAATTTACGTTGCCTCATGGATTTTTCCAAATGTTGATTTCGGTTACTGGTATCAGCCAATCCTTCTCGGTGTTGTGTTAGCATTTGTCGGTTATTTTATGGAAAGAGCAATGTTACGGGAAGAAACAAATTGGGCGAGTGTCGGTATGGATTTTGCAGCCAGTACCCTAATCATATATTTTGGTGCGATGCTTCTTGCTGATACAGCTGTTACCTTCTTTGGTGCAGTTCTGACAGGAGCCTTATTGGCAGTTACTGAAATATTCCAGCATAACTGGCTGCTGGATAACGGCAGAGTGGAAAATGAAGAAGTTGTACGTGAGTAATTGTTCCGGGCAGAAGGTCGCTGACACTTCTGCCCGATTTTGATTGCAGGTTATTGCCATTCCTTGAAAAACTGGTTCAAATATATCTCCATAAACTGGTGGCGTTCTACAGCTGTTTGGGCAGCGGCAGCTGTATTCATTGAGTCTTTCAGGCATAATAATTTATCATAAAAATGCTGAATGGATGTCTCTTGCCGACTTCTCTCATGATCATGCCAGAGCAGCTGGCCGTTTGCCGCCCCATATGCAAACGTCCGTGCAATGCCAACGGCGCCAATTGCATCCAGTCTGTCTGCATCCTGAACGATTTTCCCTTCCAATGAAGCTGGCACGCTACCCTTGCTGAACGAGACGTCTTCCACAGCTTCCCATATTTTGCTGATTTCATTGGTCGTACATCCAGTGGAATGTAAAAAGTCATCAAGCTCATTTACAGCCTTATCAGGATTGATAAACAACTTTCGGTCCCCGATATCATGAACCCAGCCAGCCGACTCACAAATGAACGGATCAGCCTGTTCCTGTTCTGCTAAATACCTTGCCATAAAGGCTACGCGTTTCATATGGGCGAAATCATGCCCTGTGACATCATCATTAAATATGGTATATACATAATCACGGATTGCTACTGTCTTGTCGATTGCAGTCATTAGAAAAGCCCCGTTACTTTTCCATTTTGATCTACATCCATATTGAGTGCTGCAGGTTTTGCAGGCAATCCTGGCATGGTCATCATGTTGCCGGTCAATACAACGATGAATCCTGCGCCGACCGATGGCCTTAACTCTCTTATTGCTACTGTGAAATTCTCGGGTCTTCCAACGAGAGCTGGATCGTCTGACAATGAATACTGTGTTTTCGCCATACATACCGGAAGTTTTCCCCATCCCTGCTGTTCATAAAAGGCAAGCTGTTTCATTGCTTTAGGTGACAGTTCTATATCAGCGGCACCATAGACCTTTTGCGCTATTTTCCTGATTTTTGTTTCAAGGGAGTCATCCAAATCGTATACGTAATGAAATGAATGCCGATCGGCTGTGTCCGCTTTATCTGTAATTTTTTCGGCAAGTTCTGTTCCGCCCGCACCGCCATTTGCATATACATCGGTTAAGGCAACATCAACGTTTTTGGACTCACACCATGTTTTAATAAAATCAGTTTCTGCCTCCGTATCAGTCGGAAATTTATTAATGGCAACGACAAATGGCAGTCCAAATGTTTCAATTGTTTCGATATGTTTTTTCAGGTTTTTCATCCCTGTTTTTAATGCTTCCACGTTTTCTGTTTTAAGATTATCCCGATCGACTCCACCGTGCATTTTTAAAGCGCGTACAGTTGCGACGATGACAACTGCATCCGTACTAAATTCACCTGCACGTGTTTTAATATCCAAAAACTTTTCAGCACCAAGATCAGCCCCGAAACCTGCTTCGGTTACAACATAATCACTCAGTTTCGCAGCCGTTTTTGTTGCCATAATACTGTTGCATCCATGGGCAATATTGGCAAATGGTCCGCCATGAATAATCGCCGGTGTGTTTTCGGTTGTCTGGACAAGGTTTGGTTTCATTGCGTCTTTTAGCAAGAGCGCAAGCGCCCCCTCTGCTTTCAGCTCCTTAACCGTTACAGGCTCTTCTTCATATGTATAGCCAACCACAATCTCTGATATTCGTGATTTTAGATCCCCCAGGCTTGTTGCCAGGCATAGGATGGCCATTATTTCCGAAGCAACGGTAATATTAAAACCATCTTCCCTTGGTATACCGCGCAATGGCCCGCCGAGTCCTACAACAATCTGTCTTAACACACGGTCGTTCATATCCATAACCCGCTTCCATTCGATACGGCGTGGATCTATATTCAATTCATTACCCCGGTGAATATGATTATCGATCATGGCTGATAACGCATTGTTGGCACTGGTAATGGCATGGAGATCACCCGTGAAATGCAGGTTTATATCTTCCATCGGGAGCACTTGTGAGAATCCCCCGCCTGCTGCACCGCCTTTCATTCCCATAACAGGACCTAATGATGGTTCACGGAGGGCAATCATCGCATTCTTGCCGATTTTATCAAGTGCCTGTCCCAATCCAACTGTTACAGTGGATTTGCCTTCTCCGGCTGGTGTCGGATTGATGGATGTCACCAAAATAACTTTTCCGTTCTGTTTATCATCCAGCTTTTTCATTAAAGTATTGGAGAGTTTTGCTTTTGTATGACCGTATGGCTCCCAATCGGCCCGCTCCAGACCCAGTTTGCCTGCTATCTCCTCAATAGAGCTTAAATCAGCTTCCTGCGCAATTTCGATATCAGTTTTCATGTGAAATGCTCCTTTCGCAATCAATTTATTTCCAGTTTAACTTAACTATTGAGTTTTTTACAGACTTTTTTGGTAGCGATTTCATGATTTTCCTGTTATCTTTCGGTATAATAAAAAAAACAGATGAAAATAGGTATTTTCTTGACTGAAGGCTTAAAATAAGCTATATTGGACACAAGCAAAGAAGATGTATGGAATCATTAATGACAAGCAGCTTCTATGGAAGTGGATGCAATAGTGATCCAACACTTCTGCAGGAAGCTGTTTTTTAATTCTGTTTGTCTGCTTTGTATTAACACGTTTTACGTGAAAGTTTTTAGGAGGATTATTTACAATGGAAAATGGCGTAGTAAAATGGTTTAATGCGGAAAAAGGCTATGGCTTCATTCAAGTGGAAGAAGGAAATGATGTTTTCGTTCATTATTCCGCTATCCAGGAAGAAGGATTCAAAACACTTGAAGAGGGTCAGAATGTAACATTTGACATTGTGGAAGGCGATCGCGGTCCGCAAGCTGCAAATGTTGTAAAACAATAAACGATTTGAACCATATATACAAAGCGGTAATCTGATAAGGGTTACCGCTTTTTTGATCCTGGAAAAAGTCGATTGCCTTTCAGAAAGCATCAGCGTATATAAGCGTGATGCCAAAAATGCTGTGTGGCTGGGTGTTTCAACGTAATCCCCATGATTATCATGATGCAGATTGCCCTTCAGTTTCGGTCGGGTCCTGATGATTTTGCACATGGGGCGCTTGCAACATTGTTTGAAGTGATTCCCAGGGTTGCTTTAGGAAGTTTGGCTGCATACATCATCAGCCAATATTTTGACGTATGGATTTATAATAAAACTCGCAGTTTATTCCCATCTGATAAGTTTCTATGGATCCGCAACAACGGCAGCACAGCTATCAGTCAGCTGCTGGATTCCATTGTCTTTTGTTCGATCGCATTTTTCGGTGAATACCTTTTTTCTGTCTGGTTGGAAATTCTTATGACAACGTATATGATCAAATTTATCGTTGCACTTGTTGACACACCATTTATGTATATGGCTGCAAATATGAAAAACCAGGGCTAGCTGCTGTCAGCGAAACCTGGTTATTTTTATGTTGCTTTGGTTAATGCTTTTTCTTCGCGTGGTATTCTGATCCTTAATAATAAGAGATGCAAAAACGGAAATAGTACCGCTGTCAGTTGTGCACCTACAAGCATCGGAATGACAAACAATTCAACGGCTACGATGATGTAATTGGGATGTTTCACATATTTATAAGGCCCTTTTTTGATTACGATAACACCGGGAAGCACAATCACCTTTGTGTTCCAAAATTTTCCCAACGTCTGAATGCACCAGATTCTTCCTGCTTGTGCAGCCAAAAACATCAGCAAGAGAAAATAATTTATATCGGCAAGGACATGTTTATTAAGTGAGGTCTCTGTCATAATAGCAATAAAAAAACAGCAATGAAGTATGATAAACCATTTATAGTGTTTCTCCCCTTTTTCAATGCCTCCCATGCTTTTCATCCATTTTTCGTTACTTTTGGCAATCGATAGTTCTGTCAGGCGTTGTATAATAACCGCCAGAATAAAAAACCACATCCAAGTTGTCATGATTCGTGCCACTCCAATAACAGTAATTCTGAACTGAATCCCGGTCCCAAAGCTGATAGAATACTATTTGCTCCAGGTGTTATGTCATCCTGCATCCATTCGTGCAATATGTACAAAACCGTAGCCGAAGACATATTCCCATGATTCCGAAGTACATTATAGGAATGTCTTACTTTTGTCTGCGGAATCTGTAAAATCTCCCCCATCGCTTCAAGCACTTTCCTGCCTCCAGGGTGAGCGATGTAAGAATGAACATCCTGACTCTCGATCTCGATATCATTCAAAAATTTACTGATATGGTGCTTCCAAAAAGAGCTTACAAGCGCCGGTATGCTTTTGGAAAATACGACTTCCAGCCCCCTGTTTGTAATCTCCCATCCCATTACTGAATGACTGCTTTTCCTGGTAGCAGAGCTGGTATCTGCAATTCGGGGCTTGGTACGTTTACTGTATGGTAAATACGGTGATTTATCACCGATTAACAACGCAGCCCCTGCCCCATCCCCGAACAGAGCCGTACCAACAATATTGCTCTTGTTATAGTCAGCTTTTTGAAACGTCAGACTGCACAGCTCACAACATACCACGAGCACATTTTTATCAGGGTGTGCCATGATCCAATCAAAAGCACGCGACAGACCGATTGCTCCGCCTGCACAACCTAGTCCCCAAAGCGGCATACGAGCTGTGTTTTCCCGGAATGAACGTTTGCTCATAATGTATGTATCAAGTGATGGCGTTGCAACGCCTGTACTTGACACGAAAATAATCATGTCAACCGCTTCATATGGAACAGGTCTCTTAAGAAATTTTTCATTTGATAAGCAACCATCGATTGCCTCCAAAGAATGCTTAATGGCCAATTCATGGTATAAGTTATTTTTCTCCTGGAAGGTGTGGTTTTCCTTAAACCAGTCTGATTCAACTGCGAACTGCCTTTTGTCAATCAGCGCATGATCGAAAACCGGCATGAGGCGCTGGATTAATTTTGTATCTGCCCTATCAAATAGTTCCCAGACCAGGGATTTTACTTTCGGTTGAGTTATTTCATTTGGCGGAATTCCCATCCCTACTGAAGCGATCAATCGTTACTCACCTTCTCAATCTTTCCATTTGCATTTAGTTTGGCTGTTACCCGCTAAAAATATGACATTATTTTAAAAAGCAAATGTGCTCACTCCGGAAATGGCGACCTGCAAGCAAAAAACCAGGGTATGTCCCCTGGTCTGTATTCAATATTCCCCTATTGTCTCTTTCCAAAATACTGATAATAGTTGGTCTGTATAAACCCATTAAAAAGCTTTCGTTTCTTGGTGGCAGTTTTTCCATACTTCTGTTCAAATTGTTCAAAGGCCGTTAATATATAGATACTCCATGATGGGTGCTCTTTCATGACCTTTCCCAGGTCCTGATATATCACTGCTGCATCGTCCTGATCACCTATGCGCTGTCCATAAGGAGGATTCCCGATTAAATAACCATTTTCTTTTCGGATAAACAGATCGCTGACTTTCATTTGTTTCCAGGAAATCAAATCGCCCAGTCCTGCTTCCGTTGCGTTATCCTTTGAAACATCAATCATCTTGTGATCAATATCCGATCCCGTAATATCAAGTTCCTGATCGTAGTCCGCTTTATCCTCCGCTTCCTCAAACGCCTCCTCCCAATACCGGTTTTCAATCCATTCCCAATTTTCAGAGGCGAATTCACGATTGAAGCCTGGAGCGATATTCTGACCGATTAACGCAGCTTCAATCGGAATAGTTCCGGAGCCGCAGAAAGGGTCCACTAGCGGATGATCAGGTTTCCAGTTAGTCAGCAGAATCAGTGCAGCAGCCATAGTTTCTTTTAATGGTGCATCCCCCTGTCCAGCACGATAGCCGCGTTTATGCAAACCTGATCCGGATGTATCAATCGTTAATGTGGCTTGATTTTTGTGAATAGAAGCTTCAATTTTATACATTGCATCGGTTTCAGGCATTTTTCCTGCAACACCATATTTTAATTTTAAACGCTCGGCAATTGCCTTTTTCACTATAGCCTGACAGTCTGGAACGCTATGTAAGGAAGATTTTACAGATTTTCCAGAAACAGGAAATTTTCCCTTTTCCGTAATAATATTTTCCCACGGCAATGCCTTAGTAGCTTCAAATAATTCATCGAAAGTAACGGCCTTAAATTGTCCAACCTGCAATTTGATACGGTCAGCGGTTCGCAGCCATAAATTGCAGCGCGGGATAGCTGATACAGGTGCATTAAAAATAACTTTTCCATTTTCAACGTTCACGTCGTAACCAAGTTGTCTTACCTCCTTGGCTACAATTGATTCCAATCCCATTGCAGCTGTTGCAATTAACGTAACCTTATTGGACATATGTATTTCCTTTCATTTTCTGAATTGAATCAGTACCAGTTTACCACATCAGGCAGACAATTAAAAAACCTTCCTGACGGCATCAGAAAGGTTTCGAGTTAACATATTATTGGAGACCATTGAATACTTGATAAGCCATGTTCTGTTCCGTTGTACTTATGCGGTGGTCAGCCTTGTACAGCGGTCGTAATCATCTATCTACGAACATTTTACGTGAATGCTCGTCCCTTTTTCGGTTCATTTTCCTAATCAAGGGTGCCCCTACCTATTTTTGGGTTGCTCACTCGTGGGGTTTACCGCGTTCCATTCGGACTGTTTCCAATCCGACTGCGTCACTGTGGCACTTTCAAGTGTACTGATCCATGTCTTTCAAGTTAGGATGTCCCACTGCCGTTAACGTTTGTCGCTACCTTGACTTATGGTTTTGCCAAGCACGAACACTACAGGCGTCGCAGCCTGTGTGAGCATGGACTTTCCTCTGCATATAAAGCATATACAGCGATTACGCAAGTATTCAATTAGATTCTAAACTAATTATACCATATTTCAAAAATGAGTTCACTGGTAATATAAAACATTACTCAGAATCAGCATATTTGTTGCCGAATACAGCTTTTTCAAGGTTGGATACGCGTTTTAAAATATCATAATTCACCTGATGATTCGGTGCGGATTGACGGCTCCTTGTTTGATCGGATTGCTTCCTTAGCCGTTCATTTTCCTGCCTCAATTTTTCGATTTCCTGTTGGAAGGCTTCATAATCCTGAATAATTGTATCAAGATACTCATCGACCTCTTCCTGGTTATAACCCCGCATACCAGTTTTAAATTCCTGCTCAAGTATGTCTTTTCCTGTAAGTTGAATCCGGTTTGTATTCATCTTCAGTCACCTCGAATTTTTCTTTGCTTAGTCGTTTCAAACGAAGAAAAAAGCATGTCCATTCACATGTGTATTTTTATTCTTTTTCGATATGTACCATTTTTCTTTTGTTGATAGTATAACATGATTCCTGACAGTTGTCTTATTGGATTTAATGAATAATGTTGTTAAACGCTCTGTTGAAGTAAAACCGGTATTAAGAAAATGCAAGGTGCCGGACTCCTGCGGGAAGGCGAGACAGTACAAGACACCGCAGGCAGCGAAGGATGAACTGATGAGTAGAAAACAAGCGTGCGGAACTGACATCAACAGAGCTGATCAAAGTGCAAAAAAGAAGCTGATTTTATCCCGCATGTAACTGGCAGTAAGGTCCCCTCTTGAGGGATCAACTGCCAGTAAATGCCCGATTCGGTTCAACTAACAATCAGCGGAGTATCGTTCCGCTGATTGAAGTTTCACTTTATCAGCCTCTCTCACTCATATCTTCCGACTGGAAGGAAAATGGCAGCAGTTCGTCCATTGTTAACGTTTTGGTCTGCTCATGGATATTGGATAGATGAATTTTCATGCTGCTTTCGAAAAACTCACTCATCACCTGCCGGCAGGAACCGCATGGTGGTATGGGGCGTTCGGTATCAGCCGCAACGGCCATTTCAGAAAAATCGTATACACCATCAGCAATTGCTTTAAAAATTGCCACCCGTTCTGCACAGCAGCTGACCGGGTAGGCAGCATTTTCGATATTGCATCCTGTGTAAACTTCTCCTGAACGACCCAATAATGCTGCACCTACAGGGAATTTGGAATATGGCACGTATGCTTTGTTTTTAATCGTTATTGCTTCTTTAAGCAAATCCTGATTACTCATATTTATCCCCCTCTAATTTAAAGTGCGTGTTCAAAAAGAAGGATAAAAAGGACCAGGAAGTTCGAGGCGGTGAAGCTTTGAGCAACGTAGTGTATGCATTTAAATACACGAGTAGCGGAAAAGCAAGCCAACAAAGAAATTCGAAGCGCTATTTTTATCGGACTTTTTGAACAACCTCTTAGATGGAAATTTATTGTAATCGAAAACCCTATCTTTGTAAAGCGTTTTATTCGTCAAGTTCATATAACAACTGATCAAAAATAAAAAGTACGGAATGATTTAATTCCATATACCGTTTCCGCTTTACATCAACATAATAGCTATTCAGCAAAAGCAGTTCCATATTTTCCCTTGTTGAGGTAACCTGCTGCGGATGAAGATTGACTTTTCGCTCTTTGACAGCTTTAAGTGCTTTTTCTTCCCATTTTTCCAACAGTTCATAAACAGGTTCTGTACGTTCCTTGACCATTAGAAAAAACTGCTTATCTTTTTTACTTTCAGGAGGATTATTTTCTTCATATATATTTTTTAATCGTTTAAGATGCTCCTTGAGCTGTTCGGTTTCTTGCATTAAATTCATAAACTACCCTGACCTTTGCAAAAATTTATCTGACAGGATTATTTTATCATCAGGTTCGTTAAAAAGCACCCGTTATGATAGTCTTTTTTCCAATTTTTCAGGAGTAAAACGATCGGGAACGAGCTTTTTTCGGCTGATTCGTTGTTTTTGCTCCAGTTTATTTATTGTGTAGGTTGCGTGATAAAGTTCCTGCTGCCGTTTTTGGAAATCTTCCTGGATACTGTTATCAGCTGCCATAGTGATTTTTTGATCGAGCAAACGAAGCTGGTCAGTCATATCTGATAATGCATCTGTAAAATCCTGCGTACGATTTTTTTTCAATTTTGAACTGGTTTTCATGGTTTTCGTCATTGTGCTCATCCTCATATTATTATTTGTTAATTACTTACTTCTGGACAAATCGCTGCTTCCCTTCCCTGTCGACAAAACTAGAAGAATAACGGCAAAATAAGTGTATATTCGCTTAAGTTCAGACAGACTAATGGTGAAGGAGGTAGTTAATAATGGCTAAGAAACCATCTCAGCATCAAACCGAAAAGCATCACCGGAAAAAAACAAATCAGGACCGAAGCAAAAAATTAGATGGCCCAAACCGTCCGTCAACTTAAAATGGCTTAAAAGTGCATGTTCAAAAAGGGTTTGTTTTAGAACAAATCCTTTTTACGTGTGAATATATTTTTTAAATGATAGTAGCCGTAAAGCATTTTGCGTCTGCCATAAAATGTATCTTTTATACTTGGATCGGGGTTTTGAAAAATATTATCCGTCCATTTTCGTTTTATCCCCCTTCTTTTATACCAATCATTCCGAATGATATCCTGATGGGTTATGACCGGATAAATGGTGCGCAGCCAAGGAGCCTTATCCGTTTGTAAGCCGAGGAAACGTTCATAATCCTGCCGTGAGCCTGTATGCTCAACTGTACGGACGAATTTATACGCGTCGTCATAAACGGTGGGATGGAACAAAATGGATGCAATCGTCTTGCCGAGCGCAATTCGTTTACTGATATTCGTAAAGTCATGGACGAAAGCTCCATACAGTGTTGATGATTTGGTTGGTATAATAGTGGCGTTCAATAACAAAATGTCCTGTAATAAGTAAGGCGGACGTAAAAATACCCGGTTCTTAAAGAAATCCTGCTTAATGACAGGATCATGGATAACATTTTGCTCATTGATAATCAGCGAAGTCATAAGACGCTCTCTATCGCCGTGTTTCCAGAAGTATGCCCATTCTTTCCGCATGAACCGCGATACATAAAGACGAGGCAATAAATGAAACATCGGTTTATTTAAATGCGTTGAAAGTTTATAAATCAGCAGCTGTGGATAGGCATCTGAAAATATGAGCCAGTTAGCACGTTCGTATGTCATAAACAATCGTTTACGTTGATTGTCAGACAGTATTTTCCGGAATGGCGGCAAGGCTAAATCGGTCATATTCCAGCCTGCGTTCCGTGATACGACTCCGGCAAGCAAGGCCCATTTTATTTCGGGAAAAGCGGAATAAAAGTTTTGATAGGCTTTTGTCCGGGAAACGTTATCAAAATTGTGCCCTTTTGTTTCAGATATAATATAATGGATATAGTTGTGTTTTCCCATGTAATGACCTCATTTTATAGGTTATATAGTCAATTTTTGTATTTTTGTGGTATGATACTGTAACAAACTGGGGGGAGGATAATGCGTTACCCTAATGGTCAAAAAAACAAGAATGTCCAACGAGCATCCGGCGCAAACCGCACAATGGGATTCAGCAACCGCGGCATGACGCTGGAGGAAGATATTAACGCCACCAATGGATTTTATCGGAATACTGATAAGGCAATTATTCATAAAAAGCCGACACCGGTACAGATTGTAAACGTACACTACCCAAAAAGAAGTGCTGCCGTCATAACAGAGGGTTACTTTAAACAGCCCTCCACCACTGACTATAATGGTGTGTACCGCTCAAGATATATTGATTTCGAGGCAAAGGAAACTAAAAACAAAACAAGGTTTCCGCTGGCAAATATACATGGACATCAGATCGAACACATGAAAGGAGTCATAAGACACGGAGGTATTTGTTTTTTAATTATACGATTTTCCGTCTATAATGAAACATACTATATACCGGCAGAAGTTTTTTTCCCATACTGGGATCAGCAATTTAACGATGGAAAAAAATCAATTCCTTATGAAACGATACAAAAAACGGGATATAAAATTCCATTTAATTATCAGGCAAGGGTTAACTATTTAGCCATTATTGATCAGCTTTATTTTTAGATTGGAGGAAAAAGAGTTATGGCAACAAACGGCCAATCTCGCACAGCAAGAAGGAAGCAAAAAAAAGCTGCAAAAAAACCGCTCTGGAAAAAAATATTCTTAATAACCGCAATCGCTGTACTGGCTATAGGAATCGGTATTGGTGCATTGTTCACTTATTATATTGCCACAGCACCGGATATTGATGCATCTAAATTGGATACGCCATATGCGTCGCAAATATATGATAAAGATGGTGAACTGATTGCCAACTTGGGATCTAAAAAACGAACCAAGGTTGAATATGAAGAATTGCCGCAAGTGTTAATTGATGCTGTCCTTTCAACCGAGGATGCACGGTTTTTTGATCATCCAGGTGTTGATATATGGCGGGTTGGCGGTGCATTAGTTGCTAACGTCACGAATGGATTCGGTTCTGAAGGTGCGAGTACGATTACCCAGCAGCTGGTTGAAAAATCATTCCTGTCACCGGAAAAGAAAATCAGTATTAAAGTTCAGGAAATGTGGCTGGCATTACAACTTGAACGGGAATATTCCAAAGAGGAAATACTGGAAATGTATTTAAATAAAATTTATTACGGAAATGGAGCATATGGCGTCGGAAAAGCGTCGGAGCTTTATTTCGGAAAAACTGATCTGAGCGAGCTGACACTTCCCGAGGCTGCCATACTCGCCGGTCTACCACAAAGGCCATCTGGATATAATCCGTTTAAAAACCCTGAATTAACAAAAGACCGGATGAATACTGTTCTAAGCCTCATGGTTAATAATGGAAAGATTTCCGAAAATGAAGCGGAAGAAGCAAGGCAAGTTGATATCCCTTCCTTGCTCACTGATGATACACCAGATCCGACACCATATCAGGCATTCCTGCAGCAGGTCCGAAAAGAAGTTGAAGAAAAAGTTGAGGGTGCTGACATATACACTGACGGATTAAAAGTCTATACGACAATTGATACCGATGCACAGGACCACGTTGAACATTTGCTTTCCGAAGACAGTCCGATCAACTATCCTGCACCAGTCACCGGCCCGGATGGTGAAGAAGCAAAGATGAAAGCGGGAATGACTGTACTGGATACAGAAACCGGTGCGATACGTGCAATCGGCGGTGCTCGCGGGGGCATGGAAAATGACGGTTTGAACTATGCAACAGATATCAGTCGTCAGCCGGGGTCAACTTTCAAACCTATTATTGACTATGGTCCCGCAATTGAAAATAAACAATGGTCGACGTACCACCAGTTGAATGATGACGGTCCATACGACATTGCAGGAAGTGATAAGCAGATTAATACATGGGCCAACCAGTACTATGGCTGGGTTTCCATGCGGTATGCACTGCAGCAGTCACTGAACGTACCGGCAGTCAAAACATTTGATGAAGTTGGTGCAAGTAATGCTAAACAATTTGCAGAAGGTTTGGGTATTTCATTTGGCGACAGTAAAATCCAGCTTACAGACGCGATCGGCGGAGGTATAGGCACTAATCCGCTTGAACTTGCAGGTGCCTACCGTGCCTTTGCAAATAGCGGTGTTTATAACGAACCTTACGCTGTCACAAAAGTGGAGCTCCCGGATAGCGGCAGAACCGTTGATTTAAAACCGGAGCCTGAGACAGCCATGTCCGAGTCGACGGCATACATGATAACCGATATGCTGAAAACTGTGATTACAGAAGGTACAGGCACACAGGCGAATGTTCCCGGACTGCCTGATGCCGGAAAAACAGGAACGACTACACGAGAAGGTATCGAGGGTTCTCCGGACTCGTGGTTCAGCGGATATACAACGAATTATACGATTTCGGTTTGGACCGGTTATAATAACAACAACATAGCATTGCCGGATACAAAAATTCCGCACGCGTTGTATAAAAGCACGATGTCGGAACTGTCAAAAGATGTTGAGACACCGGATTTCACAAAGCCTGATTCTGTTGTGGAAGTAGGTGTTGAAAAGGGATCAAGACCTGCCAAACTGCCAAGTGACTATACACCTGAATCTCAAATCGTAACCGAGCTGTTTGTAAAAGGAAATGAACCATCTAAGACATCGCAGCAATATGATCAGCTTGATCCGGTAAATGGACTGGAGGCAAATTATGATAAAGAGTCGGATACGATTCAAGTCAAATGGGATTATGATTCAGGCGAAGATGCGTCCTTCGAGGTGAGTGCAAGTGTCGATGGCGGCCAAATGCAAGGTCTCTCATCCACTGATGACACATCAATGGAAATTTCCAATGTTGAGCCTGACACAACTTACGAAATTCAGGTTGTTGCCACGACGGATTCAAATAATAGCGAACCTGCAACAACCACTGTTCAAGTTCCAGGAGACGAAGAAGATGAAGAGGAGAATGAAGACGAAAACAGTGAAGGAAACATTCCGGCAGTCAATGGCCTCAGTGCCAGCCCATCCGGTTCGGCAATAGACGTTTCCTGGCAGTATAATGGTCCGCCTGCACAATTTGAAGTCGCTGTTTCTCAAGGCGGCAGCCAGCTCCAGACACAAACGGTCGATTCAGCCGGTATCGTTATCGAGGGTGAGGGCGTTCAGCCAGGTCAAACCTATTCGATAGCTGTTACGCCTGTTGGCAAAAATGGTGCCAATCAGGGAGTAAGAGGAGAACAGTCAAGTACAGAAGTGACCATCCCCGAGGCAAATGATTCCGGCGGGTCTGAAGATGGCGGCGGAAACGACGGAAACAGCAATAGCGGTAATAGCGGCAATAACGGCAACAGCAATGGAAATGGTCAAGGCAACAATGGCAATAATGGAAATGGCAACGGAAATGCTGACCAAAATGATAACAACCCCCAAAGTGGTGAGGGGGAAAATAACGAATCCGCAGATCAACAAGGTTAACCACAACCAATAAGAAGAGGCAGTTATCCAATTTTGGATGCTGCCTCTCTTCATTTCCTATTTTTCTCCGGCTGCAGATGCTTTTCTCATCCGCTTTTGCCCTTCCCGGCATAAATCCAGCAGCGGGCATTCCGGGCATTGCGGGTTTCTGGCTTTGCAATGATATCTTCCAAAGAAAATCATTCGGTGATGTGTATCAGCCCACTCATCTTTGGGCACTTTTTTCATCAAGGTTTGTTCCACTTCTAAAACGGAATCTTTCCACCTGCAAATTGCCAGACGTTTGGCGACACGTTCGACATGTGTGTCAACAGCAATTGCCGGCTCTCTGAATGCAACGGATGCTACAACATTAGCGGTCTTCCGCCCTACTCCGGCCAGCTTCATCAATTCCTGCTTCGTTCTTGGAACTTCCCCGCCGTAATCATCAATCAGCATTTGGCACAGCTTTCGAATATTTTTGGCTTTGTTCCGATAAAGGCCAATTGATCTGATGTCCTGCTGTAGCTCCTCCAGCGGTACAGACAGAAAATCTTCGGGTGTTTTATATTTTTTGAATAGTGATGCGGTTACTTTATTGACCAAGTTATCCGTACACTGAGCGGACAATAAAACAGCGATGACGAGTTCAAAAGGATTGTCATGGTTCAGTTCACACTTTGCATCAGGATACATTTCCTTCATGATATCCAGGCAGTGCTGAACCTGTGATTTGTTAAGCATCCGCTATTCCTCCTCCAGCCAGTTATAATAAATGGATGTGTCCCGTTTTCCAGGAGCAGATTCTTTTTTAGCTGCCTGATTTTCATGAAAAGCTTTACTCGCATCGCGGGCCTGTTCAACCGTTTGAATCCCTTTTTTTTGCCATTCGCGGAGAATACGGTCAATATATTTAAAGTTAAGCTTTCCCATGAGAACAGATTCCCTTAAAGCTGCTTTTATCAGTGAAGGCGCAAGTTTATCTTCATCCAGCCATGTATTGATCATCTCAATTTCAAATGGCGACAGCGGCCGGCCGAATTCCTGCTCAAACAATATGAAAAGTGTGCCGTCACCTTCCGACCGATGTTCTGTTTCTTCTGCAAACAGCTTTTTCCAGAGTGGATTAAGACTGTAGGCTTCGGTAATCTGGTTGGCTTCGTTTTTTAATTGTTCGATGGATAAAAAATCCCGCTGAATCAGAGTGCGCAGAATATTCGCACATTCTTTCTCGCTGATTGTCAAATGACTGGCTATGTCATTTGGTGTTGGAAAATCATTTTTTTCCTGCAAAAAGCGAAGCAGCTGCAAAATGACCATAACTTCTTGTTCATTAAGTCCCAATGCTTTGTATTTATCAAGTAATTGAACAGGGACTTGTACCTGATTTAATAAAATATCCTGAAATGAAATGAATCTTGTCATATGGATACCTCATTTCTAAGTATAGCATGTTTCAGCCCGTAACAGATGTTAAAATCCCTTGCTTTTGATTGGCAAGGGATGTTAACTAAAACCAGCTTATATTAAGGATACAAACGATTCAGCAGTCTTGGGAATGGAATTGTTTCACGGACGTGGTCCACCCCGGCAATCCAAGCAACCGTCCGTTCAAGACCTAATCCAAAACCGGAGTGCGGCACACTGCCATATTGACGCAATTCCAGATACCATTTATAGGCAGGGCCGGTCAGGTTATGCTCTTCATAACGCTGTTCCATAAGTTTGAAATCATCAATACGCTGTGAACCGCCGATAACCTCCCCATAGCCTTCCGGCGCAATAAGGTCTGCACATAGCACAACTTCAGACCGCTCAGGATGCGGCTTCATGTAAAATGCTTTAATATCAGCCGGATAATTTGTGATGAAAACAGGTTTCTCAAAGCTTTCGGCAATCGCCGTCTCATGCGGTGCACCGAAATCTTCCCCCCATTCAATATCGGTAAATCCTTTATCCTTTAATAATTTAATGGCATCATCATAGCTGATCCTGGGAAAAGGTGCCTGGATAGTCTCCAGTTTTGATGTGTCCCTTCCGAGTGTGTTGAGTTCAAGCTGGCAATTTTCCAAAACAGACTGCACAACAAAACTGACATATTGTTCCTGGATTTCCAGGCTTTCTTCATGATCAACGAAAGCCATTTCAGGTTCGATCATCCAAAATTCAATCAAATGCCGGCGCGTTTTTGACTTTTCAGCCCGGAATGTCGGGCCAAAGGAAAATACTTTACCGAGAGCCATTGCAGCGGCTTCCATATAAAGCTGGCCGCTCTGGGACAAATAGGCTTCTTCATCAAAGTACTGCGTATGAAAAAGTTCGGTTGTGCCTTCTGCAGAAGACCCTGTTAATATTGGCGGGTCGACTTTCACGTATCCCCGATCATTAAAAAACTGATATGTTGCCCGGATAATTTCATTTCTTACTTTCATAATGGCATGCTGGCGGCTCGAGCGAAGCCATAAATGGCGATGGTCCATCAGGAATTCTGTGCCGTGTTCTTTCGGTGTTATCGGATAATCCACTGCTTCCTGGATAAGCTCGATGTTACTTATCTGCATTTCATAGCCAAATGGAGATCTCGTGTCTTCTGCAATTTTTCCTGTAATGTACATCGATGATTCCTGAGTCATGTTTTTTGCAAGCTGAAACACATCTTCTGTCACATCATTTTTGGCTACAACTCCTTGAATAAAACCGGTGCCGTCCCTTAATTGCAAAAAGGCAATTTTACCGCTTGATCTTTTATTGGCGAGCCATGCACCAATTGTCACTTCTTTGCCTTCATATGCTGGTACTTGTGAGATCGTTGTTTTCAAAATATACCCTCCAAGCTACGATTGATGGTTTAAAATAAAACGTTTGATTCGTTTTGCAGCTTCTTTTAGTGAATCTGCTGATACAGCATAGGATAATCGGACGTTTTCCGGAGATCCAAACCCGGATCCCGGCACCAGGGCAACCTTTTCTTCCTCCAGCAACTCCTTAACCCAGGCATCAACAGTATCAAAGCCATTCTGACTGACAGCTTCCTGTACATTCGGGAATACATAAAAGGCGCCTTTGGGTTTGACACATGAAATGCCTGGTATATCTGTCAACAATTCATACAATAATTCAAGCCGTTCACTGAATATATCCCGCATTTCAGCGTTTGGATCTTCATCAGTACTGTATGCCGCCAAGGCTGCATACTGAGCAATTGATGTTGGATTGGATGTTGAATGTGACGCCAGGTTGGTCATAGGTTTAATAATTTCAGCCGGACCTGCGGCATACCCGATACGCCATCCTGTCATCGAATGTGATTTGGATACACCGTTAATAATAACGGTATGATCCTTCAGCTGGCTGGAAATTTCAGCCATCGACACATGCTTGTCATTCGTATAAATCAATTTCTCATAAATTTCATCAGACACGATTAAAACATTATGTTTCAAGCAAATGTCGCCAAGCTCCTGCAGTTCTTTCTGATTATACATCATACCTGTTGGATTGCTCGGTGAATTAATGATGACTGCCTTTGTTTTCGGAGTTATGGCAGCTTCTAGCTGATCTGGTGTTATTTTGAACTCATTTTGTTCCGCTGCATTAATGAAAACAGGTTTTCCTTCAGCCAGTTTAATCTGTTCCGGATAGCTGACCCAATACGGAGCAGGCACAATCACCTCATCATCTTTATTTAACAGAACCTGGAAAAGTGTATATAAAGCATGCTTGGCACCCGTTGTAACGATGATTTCTTCAGTTGTGTATGTAAGTCCGTTATCACGGCTGAATTTGTTTGCAATTGCCTGTTTAAGCTCCGTAATACCGCCGGACGGCGTATATTTGGTAAACCCATTTTGCATGGCTTCTTCGGCAGCCTTCAGTATATACTCCGGCGTATTGAAGTCAGGTTCCCCTGCTCCAAGTCCGATGACATCATATCCTTGGCTTTTTAACTCTTTTGCTTTTGCGGTAATCGCTAATGTTGATGAGGGCGTTAATGTTTTTACCCGATTTGCCAATTCCATTTTTATCACCTTCCTAATCAAATAACTGGTTGAACCGAATCACTTCAATGATTGATCCATCCTGAAAAGATAAATATTCCATCACATACTGATTTTCGTCATTTTCATACGTAATTTCCCATGCCGGCTGATTGCCATCACTCGAAATAACGGCCGGCTTTACATCAAACAGTGTACAAACATCACACTGTTTGCGCCAATCAGCTTTAATTTCTTCTTCTGCAATGATATTCGATTGATTAACACGTATTATATCGGAGGCATTCTTGCCGAACGGGTAAAAGAGGATCACATCGCTGTCATCTTCTATTTTGCCGTAAACTGTATAGAACGCATTTTTTCCATGAAACCGCTCGATCTTGCTGATTGAATTTAACTTAGTTTCCTCAAGCAATTGCGTTTTAATTTGGTCAAACTTTGCTGTTCGATTGTTCTCAGCAGCCTGGTACAAATAAATGCCGAAAGCAAGACAAGCAGCCGACAGAAAAAGAACGATGCCCAATCCCCATTTCAGCCAGCCGGGTAATGTCAAGTGTAATAAGCGTTTGTCCCTCATTTATCTCATCCTGTTATTGGTAAAATCCTGCTCTAAAAACCCTTAATTATCCTTTGATTATAAATGCTGCTTATTTTATCATATTTTGCTACTTATATTGCCGATGACAATGCCAACACTATAAGTAACGTTGAAAATAAATTAGCAAACCACATTATATAGTATAACAAGCATTGCGGCAAATGTGTTATTTATTTCAACTAATAATTTCCGGCCCCATACCCCTTAAATACTGATGCATTATCCGGTGCATCAGTATTTTTATACGTTAAAACCAAACGTGCGCTTTTTCCATGATCGCGTATGTTGAGTCATGTGTTATCGGTACAGCGGGAATTGATTCAGTGAAATATTTTCCATACCGTGCCTTCATGATGCGTGCGTCACACACAAACACGATCCCGCGGTCATTTGTTGAACGGATCAGTCTGCCAAATCCCTGTTTGAATCGGATAACGGCGTTTGGTAAAGCTAGTTCAAAAAATGGGTTTTTGCCGTCATCTTTAAACTGATTCGATTTTGCTTCATAAACAGGATGATTCGGAGGTTGAAATGGCAGCCGTACAATCAAAAGACATGATAAATCGTCACCAGGAATATCGACGCCCTCCCAGAAGGAACTTGTCCCCAGCAGAATGGATTGGCTGAATGTTTGAAAATTCTTCTTTAACCTTGATCTGCTGCCGCTGGATATTCCTTGAGCAATCAGCATGAATGTGCTTGTATCAATTGTTTCCCTCAACAAATAGTAAGCCTTCCGCAGCATATCATATGATGTGAACAAAACGAGCATTCGCCCATCTGTGATTTGAGCCAGCGATATAATGGCATCACAAACAGCGTTAACGAATTCATCCAATGAACTGTGCCTGATATCAGGGAAGTCATCCGGAATCATTAACTGCACCTGATTATGATAGGAAAAAGGAGAGTTTATTTTAGCGGTGATTACATCTTCCGGTGACAGCCCGAGCCTTTGCTGACTGAATGTAAATGAATTCCGTATTGACAATGTAGCACTTGTCAATACAACACTTTCCTTCTGACTGAAAAAGTCGTTTGCCAGTAAAGTCGATATATCCGTTGGTTCACTATACAGATACACAGCATTTTTGGCACCGTATGCTTCCATTTCCATCCATTTTACATCAGCATGTTCACTGGACATTAAAAATAGCTGCTCCATCCGGTCAATTATTGATTGGAGTGCTTCCATGTGCGTTCTCAGATCTTCCAAATAGTGGTCATCCCGTATTTGAAAGGATTCGAGCTGCTGCTTTAATAACGAAAGCAAATGGATCAGGTCACGCAGGTAAAAGGTTAACCTGCTTACCATTTCTTTAATGACATTCCAATGTTCAGGGTCTTCTTTGTCACCGTCAAAACGATACTGAATCCTGCCGGTGTCACTCAGGGATTTATCCTTTTGTCTCTGTTCAATAACATATTGAAACAGCATTCGAAACAAATCATCGACTTCATATTTTGTATTGCCGAAAACATCATCCCAGACCTCGCTTGAAAAACCATCATTAACATTAATCGGGTGGTCCATAAGCAATTTTCCGACCCAGTCGGCATCGTCTGTTCTTCCTATTTGAGATAGCGTGTTTTGTACCTGGATATAATGCAGTGTTAAGCCATAATGTTTGGAAGCTGTTTCTTCCAGGTGATGTGCTTCATCAATGATTGCTTTATCATAGGATGGCAGTAACTGATAGTCATTAAACATATCCGTACATAACAAGGCATGGTTGGTAATCAGAATATCTGCCTGCTGTGCTTTTCTGCGGGCTCGTTGATAATATGATCGTGAAAACCATGGCGATGATGGGTCGATAGTGCCCTCGGTGTCCGTGGAAATCTGTTTATAAAACAGGTAGCCGCTTGATGGAAGCTGAATCTCATCAATATCTCCTGTTTCAGTTTCTGTCAGCCAGACGAGCAGCATGGCTTTAGTCAATATGACATCGTAATTCTCAGTCTGTTCAGAAGCCAGTGCACGTTCAAATTTTTCAAGGCTAATATAATGCTGTTTGCCTTTAAGCAGAGCGACACGAAATGGAAATGACACAAGCTGGCGAATTAATGGAATTTCTTCATCAAGCAATTGTGACTGCAATTGTGTTGTATATGTGCTAATAACGATTTTTTTATTTTTGATTACCGCTTCATGAATCGCCGGAAGCAAATAAGCTAATGTTTTCCCTGTGCCGGTTTCTGCTTCAATAAGGGCATGGTTTTTAGTCTGAAACGCATCAAATACTGTCTCGGACATTTCGCGCTGCCCGCCGCGTTTTTCGTACCCGGGCATATACTCTTCCATTGCGCCGCCGGCTTCATAAATTTCATCAAGGAAGGTACCGAAAGATGTATCGAAGTATTGTTTTTCCTGGTTGGTATCAGCTATTTTTTTCATAGCTAAACCCCGATATATATCCATACCTTCAAATTCATCATTTGAGAAAGCAAGCGCCTGTTGCAGTTCCCACAGTATGGTATTCAAATCTGATTTCATACCCGTTTCCAGATTTAGCATATGGGTAATGGTTTCATACGGAAGCTGCCTGAGCTTTCTCATTAAAGTTAGCAGTAATTTTGCGGTCACATGGGCATCTGCTAATGCACGGTGCGGTTCATCATGTCTGATCTTCAGATAGTCTGCCAACTGCTCCAATTTAAAACCTGGAGCCTGCGGATAAAGAATACGGGCAAGTTCCACTGTATCCAATACCGAGTTATTCAGTTCAGAAAAACCGCTTATGTTCAGTTCACCGTTCAGAAAACCCAGGTCAAACGGTACATTGTGTGCCACAAGATAACTATTTTCAAACAAAGCTGTTATTTCTGCCGCTTTGTCCTGAAATAAAGGCGCATTCTGTACCTCAGCATCCGTGATGCCTGTTAAATTTGTTATAAAAGCCGGGATTGGCTTGTTTGGGTTAAGAAACGTAGAAAATTCGCCGGTAATTTCATCGTTTTCGATTACAACCATTCCAATTTCAATAATTTTATCAGAATTTGCCGGTGAATGCCCTGTTGTTTCGAGATCGACTACAACAAACCTCTCATTCATAATGCCACCTTACTCTCAATTAAACATATTACAGTAAATACATCATCTTACTTTCGGAACCATTCAATTTCTCCTGAATAAATTCTGCGGGTTTCATCAGTTTCACTCTGGACAAGCAGTGCACCATCTTCAGCAATACCGATAAAAGTTGCTTCCAATGGTTCACTGTTTGTTCGAATACGAATTGATTCTCCGATCTTATATCCGTACGATTCCCATTTATTTTTAACATTTGTAAAACCATCGCGGATAAACGCATCATACGCTCTCTCAAAGTACATTAAGATTTGCTGTATGATTTTTACGATTTGCTGATCGTCACCTGTTTCCATTTTAAGTGAGGTTGCCTTATTGCTTAATTCACCGGGAAAATCAACATTTGAATGATTGACGTTAATCCCGATTCCCGTCACGATATATTGGATTTGATCCTGCTCAGCCTGCATTTCAGTTAAAATGCCGGCTGTTTTTTTATCATTTATTAACAGATCGTTTGGCCATTTAATTTTTGGTTCGGCTGACGTGCATTTTGTAATAACTTCAGCCAGGACGGTAGCTGTAAGCAATGTCAGCTGCGGGGCAGCAGCAGGAGGGATCGATGGCCGCATTATCATACTCATCCAAATCCCCTTATTTTTGGTTGAATGCCACTCCCGCGCCATCCTCCCTTTCCCTTCTATCTGTTCATCAGCAATTATGACAGTTCCATGTTCAGCATTTTCTCGGGCAGCTTGATGAGCCACTTGCTGTGTGGAATTTGTTGTGGTTTTATGTATGATATTTTTACCAAGCCACTTTGTCTGCAATCCCCAATGCAGTGTGTTCTCACTCACCTTGTCAGGTGATCCGGTAATCCGGTAGCCTTTCCGCCGGACGCCCTCAATTTCATATCCATCTTTTTCCAGTTCTTTCATATGTTTCCAGATTGCGCTGCGGGAGATATTTAATTTTTCCGAAAGAAACTGTCCTGAAACATATTGATGATCACTTGTTTCAAGAAGTTCAATCAACCGGTAGCGTGTTGATTCCATTTTACCCATTCCTTTAACACATTCTTATTATTGCTGAGATATCCTGTAACGACTTGCTTTTCTATTTGCTTCAATGCACCACCAATCCATGGTCCGGGCTGTCTGTCCGGAAAAAGCCAGCGAATATCTGTTCCGTTGATCGCCAATTCTCGTTTGGAATGAATCGGAAGGTTATTAGCCATTTTATAAACTGTTTGTTCAGATAATCGGTCATCAAACAGCATATTAACCAGTGAGGCAAAATCACTGTAACCAGTTATATGCAGGCCATATACGAGCCACGGTCCCAACCCGTCATGTTTATAATCGTTCAATGCCTTGATGAAGGACTCTGCCTCAAATTTAATTTTGTTGGAACACTTCCACTGTTTTGTCCATGTGTCAATTGTTATAGCCGGTGCGGCAAAATGAAACATAGCAATAACCGCTCCAAAAGACCGTAACGGCTTGAGCTGATCCGGAAGCTGTTTCATAATGCCAGGGTTATCCTTGAAAACGGGCAAATGCCTGTCTAAGTTTATCATTTGGAAATAATTCATACCCTCTTCAATGTGTGGCCCAGCAAAGAATTTCGCAGTTTCCTGTAAAATGCGTTCCACTGCTATCGATTTTAATTCACTTATAACGGATTGTATCGCCTTTAATGTTTGTTCATCCAGCGAAAAGCCCAACTGGCTTGAAAACCGGAGTGCACGCATAATCCTTAAAGGATCCTCGGTAAACCGCTCATAACCGTCTCCTACCGTCCGGATAACCCTTTTTCGGATATCCTCTTTCCCATTAAACAAATCGATTATGATTCCCGTTTTGTCCATTGCGAGAGCATTAATTGTAAAATCCCGCCTCATTAAGTCCTGATCAATTGTCTTAACGAATTGAACGGAGTCGGGATGCCGCTGATCGGCGTAATCATCATCTACACGAAACGTTGTTACCTCGTATGATTGATGCTTGTGCCGCACGATAACCGTCCCATGTTCCATTCCAACAGGGATGACCTTATTGAAAATTTGCTGAATGACGTCCGGACGGGCAGATGTGGCTATATCTATATCCCCTATATTCCGATGCAGTAATAAATCACGTACACATCCACCGACAAAATAGGCTTCGTAACCAAATGATTGGATTTGTTCCAATATCCCGTTTGCTTGTCTGAACTGCTCGGTTAATTGCACAAGCATCACCTTCAGTATTAATTCGTAATAAGTTGGTCATATAAATCAATATATTGCTGTACAATGTCCTGTGAATAGAAAAAGTTTCTGGCATGTTTTAGAGCATTAACAGAAAATTGTTTTAAGCGCGGTTCATTCTGCAGCAAATCAATGGCATATGCTGCAGCCTGCTCAGCCTCCCCCAGTTCAACGATAAACCCTGTTTCATTGTGTTTTATCACCTCGGGAATCCCGCCGACATTTGTACCAATACATGGAACTTCACATGACATAGCTTCTAATAGAACAAGACCGAAACTTTCCTTTTCGGACATGAGCAATTTTAAATCAGATATCGATAACAAATCACTGACATTTTTTTGTTTTCCTAAAAACAATACACTGTCAGCCAACCCCATTTTTATTACAAGCTGATGCATTTCTGAATACTCTGGTCCGTCACCGACTAAAAGCAATTTTGCACTCATTTCTTTCCGAATCTGCTGAAATGTATAGATGACATCCTGGACTCGTTTCACCTTGCGGAAGTTTGAGATATGAATAATTACTTTATCATCGGGATGGATGCCATAATGGTTCCGGATTGAATGGTCAGATCCTTTGGCATATTCTGCTTCATTCACAAAATTATAGATAACCTGAATGCCCTTATCGGCACCGACCACTTCATGTGTTTGTTTCACCAGACTGTTGGATACTGCAGTAACAGCATCAGATTGCTCGATGCCATGTCGGATCATTTTTTTTAGTGAATGGTCGATTCCGAGAACTGTTATATCAGTCCCGTGCAGAGTTGTAACAATTTTGACATCATGTATGGCTATGTCTTTAGCCAGTATAGCACATATTGCATGCGGCATTGCATAATGGACATGAAGAATATCGAGTTGTTCCTGATCGATAACTTCTGCCATCTTGTTGGCAAGTGCCAAATCGAACGGCGGGTATTGAAAAACAGGATAATGATTAAGCTCAACCTCGTGATAATAAATGTTTGGATGCACCCGGTTTAAACGAAACGGGAGACTAGAGGTTATAAAGTGAATTTCATGCCCCTGTTCAGCCATCAGCATGCCAAGCTCTGTGGCAATTATACCTGAACCACCAACTGTCGGGTAGCATGTGATACCAATTTTCTTCATGTATTCATACCTTCTTGCTGGTTTTGTTTCACAATCTGACGCCATTCAAAATCTCCCCTGGCCAGTGCCTGAATCATGATTTCGGCTGCTGCGGGGTTGGTTGCCAGCGGAATCAGATGAACATCGCACAATCGCATCAGCGCAGTGACATCCGGTTCGTGCGGCTGTGCAGTTAATGGATCCCTGAAAAAAATCACGGCATCCATCTCATTGCCAGCTATCTTGGCACCGATCTGCTGATCACCGCCGAGCGGGCCGGACTGAAACCGATCAATGGCCAGTCCTGTACCATCAGCTATTTTTTTGCCGGTTGTCCCTGTTGCAAACAGTTGGTGCTTTTTCAGGACATGTTTATATGCAATTGTGAAATTTATGATGTCCTGTTTCTTTTTATCGTGTGCTATCAATGCGATATTCATCGTATCTCCGCCTATTCAATAATATTTTCCAGTCCATAGATAAGTTTATCTAATTTCATCACTTTATTGACAGACAGTTTAACACCTTCCATAAACGATGCGCGATTGTAAGAATCGTGCTTGACTGTCAATGTTTGACCGGGACCGCCAAAAAGCACTTCCTGATGTGCCATTAATCCTGGAAGCCGCACACTGTGAATGTGAATGCCATCTGTCTCAGCTCCACGCGCACCATCAAGTGTCTCTTTTTCATCGGGATGTCCTTGTTGTTTGGTTTTACGGGTCTCCCTTATCATGTCTGCGGTTTTGACTGCAGTTCCCGACGGCGCGTCCAGTTTTTGATCATGGTGTTTCTCAACGATTTCAACATCGGGTAAATATTTGGCTGCTGTTTTGGCAAATTGCATCATTAGAACGGCCCCGACTGCAAAATTCGGGGCTATAATGCAGCCCGTGGCGTGTGTGACGGATAAATCCTCCAATGCTTCAATTTGTTCTTTGGTGAACCCTGATGTTCCCACAACCGGGCGTATGTCATATAAAAGGGAAAGTTTTGCATGTTCAAAGCCGACCTCCGGAATAGTTAAATCGATAAATACATCGGCATCCGTTTCTTGAAAGCATTGTTCCGGATCTTCATATATTGGAACATCCAATGCGGGCAGTGTATCAATATCTTCTAATGTTTTTCCCCCATTTTTTCGATCAATACAGGCAACGAGGTCGAATGATTCTTCATTATGTACCATCCGAACAGCCTCTGATCCCATCTTTCCGCGTGGTCCTGCTAATATGATTTTAATTTGCATGGTCCAAACCTCCTGTTGCAATGATTGTTCTTCGTCTGTTTCACTTGTGTGTCCAGCGATCTTTGTCTCGTGTTTCGATTTTGCTGATTGAGCGCTCAAATGCTTCGGATAAGTTAATATCAAGCGAGTTGGCAAAACAAGTTAAAACAAAAATAATATCACCAAGTTCTTCTTCAACTGTTTTCTCTTTTTCTGCAGTCTTTTTAGGCTTTTCACCATAGTAATGATTGACTTCACGAGCCAGCTCACCTGTTTCCTCACTAAGCCTGGCCATCAGGCTTAAAGGTGAAAAATAACCTTCTTTAAACTGCCCAATGTAATCGTCGACCCTTTTTTGGATTTCTTCCGTTCTATAATGCGAATGATTTGCTGTCATTTAAATCGCCTCTTTGTATAAATCTTATCTCTTTTTATGTTAGCTAAAAGGGATTATTTTGACAAATCATTGGGCTTTTGACTTTGCAGATTAATTGTCTATAATAGAAAAAGCATCTATTCGGCTCGAACGGGAGGTTTTTTGATGATATTTGACTTAAAACTTAAAAATATTGTATTTATTCTGTTTGGATCTGCTATTTTTTCGTTTGGTATTGTCCATTTTAATATGCAAAACAATCTGGGTGAAGGCGGCTTCACCGGCATAACATTACTTTTATATTTCTTATGGGAATGGGATCCGGCCATTTCCAATATTGTGCTTAATATCCCAGTCTTTTTCATCGGATGGAAATTCCTTGGGCGAAATACATTCATTTATACAATAATTGGCACACTGGCCGTTTCATTGTTTTTGGCCATATTTCAGATTAATCCAATTGCAATTGATTTGCAGTCGGATATGACTCTGGCAGCACTTTTTGCCGGTGTGTTTATCGGTGTCGGACTGGGGATTATCTTTCGTTATGGCGGCACAACAGGCGGTGTTGATATCATTGCCAGACTCGTCAATAAGTACGTGGGCTGGAGTATGGGCAGGACGATGTTTCTTTTTGACTTTTTCGTCATAGCAACTTCCATTGCCGCTTATCTTGACATGGTGCAAGGCATGTATACGCTGCTGGCTGTCTATATCGGAGCGAGAGTGATTGATTTTATCCAGGAAGGTGCCTATGCAGCACGTGGTGCAACAATCATCTCCGGGCAAAGTGAGCAAATTGCCGGTACTATCATTAAGGAGATGGACCGGGGTGTAACTGTATTGGATGGCCGCGGGAGTTTTACCGGCGAAAAACGGGATGTGCTCTACTGTATCGTCGGCAGGAATGAAATTGTCCGGCTGAAAAATATTATAAATGAGATAGATCCCCACGCATTCGTCGCCATGAGCTCGGTTCATGATGTCGTTGGTGAAGGATTCACATTGGATGAAAACAAAAACCCTATAGAATAATGCTGGTTCAAATATTAAAAGGGATGACACGGTATGTCATCCCTTTTAAATACATATATGATATCCCCTATTCACTGGCGGCATAAATCAGGATAAACCGAATCAGCTCAGCAACAGCCACAAGTGCGGCAGCCACGTAAGTCAATGCAGCAGCATTTAATACTTTTTTCGTTTCGCGTTCTTCGTTATTGCGGATGACACCTGTTGATACAAGCTGGGCCATCGCTCTGTTGGACGCATCAAATTCCACCGGCAATGTGACTAGCTGGAACAATACAGCTGCCGAGAAGAAAATGATTCCAACTAACAGTAACCCTTGGCTAAAAATGATTCCCGCGATTATCAGGAAAATCGCCATATTTGATCCTGTTGCAGCAATGGGAGCCAGTGACGATCTGAAGCGAAGAAACGCATAGTCCTGTGCATCCTGGATGGCATGCCCCACCTCGTGTGCTGCAATGGCAGATGATGCCATGGATTGTCCATGAAAATTATCGCTTGAAAGGTTCACGGTTTTCTTTTTTGGATGGTAATGATCCGATAACGTCCCTTTTGTTTCACGAACCTCTACATCATAAATCCCGTTGTCATTAAGAATCTTACGTGCGACTTCAGCACCGGTCATACCAGAGGATGTTGCTTTTTTGGAATACTTTTTATACGTGTTTTTTACTTTGGATTGAGCCCATAAAGGGATTATCATCAAGAGCGCAATATAAACTATATATCCACCAAGACCACCTAGCATGTTCATTCCTCCATCTTTATTTTATAAACTTTTACAATCTGCTTCCCAGTGCATGTTGAAAAAAGGAGGTTGCCGGACTTTTTGCACAACCCCTTCTAAGGTCAATTTTAGTCAAAATTTCACTGGACGTCAATTATTTGAATCGTCCTCTGATTGTCTGTTCTTTTCCGCTCTGTATTTTCTCCAGCCGACGTAAGATAATGTAATGGCTATTGAGCCGCCAACAATTCCCACCATCCAATAAAAAGGTGTCATGTTCATACTGGGGGTATTTTTTGTTGTGAATATCAATGGCTCATGCGCTGAGGCGATGGCTGGAGCTGTCAGAAGTGTGCACATGTATATTCCGATTATGAAAATCAGCAAACACTTCATGCGTTTCATGGAGGTCACCTCACATAACATCTTCATAATTAATGTATGTGCGGCGATTCCATTATATAACTCGTCATGAAAGCAAATTTTTCGGCTTGATGGTCAATGCATATGCTATTCCTATCGACAGGATACTCAGCCAAAATGTAAAATAGCCAATTTCATCCATATATTCCGTCAAAGATGAGTAGACCGGCATTTGGCCAAACACATAATCTATGACATCATTATGCAATGTCCAAATAGCTGCGAACACGATATGCCGCAGCTTAATCGCATAATAAGGGGCATATAGTAAACCCTGAAACGCCATTGCCCCATGGGAAAACATGAGCATATAACCGGTCAATCCAAGTGATCCTTCCACCATTAAGGTGAGCAGGTTCATGACTACTGCCCAGATACCATATTTAAATAGTGTGATTAAAGCAAGCGCCTCAATGTAAGGCAGGTTTCTCCTAAACAGAAAAAACAATAGAACAATCGTGAAAAACAAACTTGCTGTCGGGCTGTCAGGAACAAACAGGAGGAATATATCAGGCGTTTCGGATAACTGGTATCGGTACCAGTAATAACCGTAAGCAGTGCCTGACAGGTTAAAGATAAACAGAAGGAATAAAAACCATTTATCAAGAAGTATGTATTTGATCATTGCAAAATCCCTTCTTAAAAATGTATTAAAAACACCTTCACCAACTCTGTTTGGCAAAGGTGTTTTTTACATCAAATTATTGATCTTCATTCACCGAAATAATAAATTCAGCGAGTTTATTTAACTCTTCGTCAGATCCCTTGAACTGACCCGGCGGCATGGAGCCGATACCGTTCTGGGCAATATCTTTAATTTCATCAGCAGAACGTTCAATGCCAATAAGCGGCGGTCCGGCAGATCCTCCCTGCAGGTCTTCGCCGTGACAGCTCATACAGTTGTTTTCAAATACTGCGTATCCCTCGGATTCCTTGTCAATATCAGCCTGTTCTGACGGCGGGACTGGTTTATTCGCTTCAGCCCGTGATTCCCAATCGACACCGGATGCTGATTGATAAGTAAGCCAGATGGTTGACGTAAGTCCCAATAGCATCATGCCCACTGCAATTGGACGCTGGTGCGGCCGTCTGCCCGGTCCCTTATCCAGAAAAGGAGCTAACAGTAATCCGCCGAAAGCCAATCCGGGGATAATAATGATACCAAATAAGATATATGGTCCACTTGCAAAGTCGTATTTTAACAATTCATATAAGAATAAGAAGTACCAATCCGGCAAAGGTATATAGCCTGCATCAGTCGGATCGGCCATTCCCTCGAGCGGAGATGGATTTGCTAATGTCAGGCATAAAAAACCTACTAAAAACACGGATCCTGCAAGCCATTCTTTTAACAGGAAATTGGGCCAAAATGCTTCTGTCCTGCCGGGATATTCTGAGTAATCTTTTGGTATGTTCGGTTTGCTTTCCGCGGAGATTCGGGAATCCCCGACGAACTTCATTCCCTTACCCTTATGCACAGCTTAACCTCCTTCATTTGTATTATAGCGGTCCGGATATTCCCTGTCTGCGGATTAATATAAAGTGTACACCCAATAAGGCGAACAAAGCAGCAGGCAGGAAGAAAACATGGATCGCAAAGAACCTTGCCAATGTCTGTGCACCGACAATTTCTTCATCTCCGGACAGCAATGTCTTTAATTCATCTCCAATTATCGGAACATCCTGTGCAATGTTCAAACCAACTTCTGTTGCAAAGTATGCCTTATTATCCCAAGGCAGCAAATAACCAGTGAAACCTAAGCCAAGGATGATGAAGAATAAAAGTACACCAACCACCCAGTTAAGTTCACGCGGTTTTTTGTATGCGCCCTGAAAGAATACGCGCAATGTATGTAACAGTAACATGACGACAACAACACTGGCTCCCCAGTGATGCATACCGCGTACAATCTGACCGTGTGCGACTTCAGTCTGCAAGTAATAAACCGATCGCCATGCATTTTCAATATCCGGAACATAATACATGGTCAAAAACATACCGGACAATATTTGGATAACCACTACGAAAAATGTCAATCCTCCAAAACAATAAACAAATGCAGAGAAGTGATAGGCAGGATTAACATGTTCAGGAACTTCATGGTCTGCGATATCGCGCCATATCGGCGTAATATCCGCACGCTCGTCTATCCAGTCATATATTTTTTGAAGCATTACCCCTTACGCCTCCTCTCTCGGTTGTGCTTTACCAAGGAATAACATACCGTTTTTAATTTTGTGCTCATAAATATCCAGTCCGGCTGTCGGCGGTGTTCCTGGAACATTCTCGCCATCTTTATAATACAGCCCATCATGACAAGGACAGTAAAACCGTTCCGGATATTCCTCGCTGCCTTCCCATGAAACAACACAGCCAAGGTGCTTACAAATTGGGGAAAGTGCAACTACTTCGCCATTGTCATCTTTATAAACCCATGCAGTTTTGCTGACCTTGGATTCATACCAGCCATCAACTTGTTTAACTTCCCAGTCAATACGCTGAGGCTCTTTTGTAATATCTCCTTCCGCCAGCTGGACATTGGTGAAGTCACCTTCAGACGAACCTTGTTTAAGCACAGGATCAATTGCCATTCTTAACGGTGAAACCATCAAGCCTGCTGCCATAAAGCCCCCTACACCTGTAAGCGTATAGTTCAAAAATTGTCGACGGGATACTGGTTGTTTGTCTTCGCTCATGATTTTCCCCCCTCTATACATTTTTCACGGACAAGTTTATTAAATCAGATTACTAGGACAATACCATGATAGCGCAATCTGTTGAACGGGTCAATATAAATCCATTTGCACTTTCACCGGAATTACATCAATTGATTCATTTTAAGAAAATCCGCCAAATATTTTATCTGAATCGGGGGATTCTGTTATTTATTATCCTTCCAATACGAACGAATCAACTCACTGACTTGTTGAACCTGACTGTAAATAACCGACTGCCTTTCCTTGACTTGCATTGATTCGGTTACGATTCCCGGAAGCCAGATTAAGGTTCCTTTCAAGTCTTGTTCGAACTTCTTCCAGCTGGAATCAGCTGTTATAAAAAATAAATGATTGAATGGCTGTGACCGGGTATTATCGACCCATGAATTGATTCGCTTGGCTTCATTATGCTTATCGGCTGATTTTAAATAGTTGTAGTCCGGACACAGCAGAATCCTGCCGGTTATTTCCTTTTCAAGTTCGCGGATAAAAACTGATAAAACTTCGCGCTGAAACGCGTCCTTTTCTAAACTTGAGTCAGTTGAAAAATGAAAAGGTATTAATGGTAAAATAATGGTGTCGACATACTCTTTTGCCTGAATATATTGCTGTAAATCCTGTTTTGTCCATTTCATAGTATACTACCTTCCCTCCTGTCTATTCTTCATACAACGAAAAAATTTCTCATATAAGAGGACGTTCAAAAAGTACGGTAACAATGATACATTGAGTTTAGATTCCCTAAATGCATAATCCCGCAGCTCGAAATTACGCCCCTCGAACTTCCCCGTCCATGTTATCCCCCTTTTTGAACACGAACTATAACTTATATGTTATCCTATTGAGACAAAAAAAATCAACCTATTGCCCAAGTCAATAAGGCTGATTTGATTTCTCCCGCTCCAATTTATGTAATTGTTTGGATAATTCAGTGAAAGTATCCCGATCTCGTTCATCTAAAGCGCTGTCAATTTTTTCCCGAAGTGATTTGTGGCGGGAATCATAGATGGTTTTATCCAATAATTGTTTTGCTGTTTTCTGATCCGTTTCTGTTATGAAGTATTCATCCGGAATGAACGGATTTTCGACCAGTACCGCTGCATAAAATATATTCTGGTGGGATTTATTAAAATTCAACTGAATATATAAGGGCTCATGCTGATTCATACGAATGTCATGGAAGGACTTTTCAGCATCGGTCGTCACTAATTGTTTTTTATAAAAACGGAACGGTACCTCATCGGAACAGTTACTGGTCATGATTAATCCGCGCGGACAAAATTTAGCTTCCCGTACAAAATGAATATTTGACAGCAGTTTATCATGGTTGACAATGTAATTGAGAATCCACACACTTTCCCTCTTTTTTAACTGATAGTTGTTTAGAAACCACTGAATAAAGCTTTTCTTATCCTTTACAGAAACAGGAGTTTGCATTGATCTAATGAGCCTCCTTTAAAAATAACGTTCATGTGGATTATATATTTTCGGACTCCTTTAACCGTTGTACAAATTCCTCAATTTCCGGGTCCAGCGGCAGCAGATGCAAGTATGATTCAAAGATTTGGATGGCGTTATCGATCCTCCCTTCCTCTGTCAGGAAATAACCGTATTCTTTCAGGAAATCGCTATCCTGGTTTAAGCTATTATATGCTTCCTGGTAATGTTTTAATGCATTGTTATACAATTCCAATTCATTGTACGCACGGGCAAGTTCCCATTCATAAAGAGGGTCACTGGCCCCCATTTTTTTGATGTCGTTAATCAGATCAACAATGCTATCTTCTTTGTCCTGTTGCTTAAATAATTCAATTAAAAATAAAATGGCTTCTTTATAATCTGGGTCAAGTGTTACGGCTTCCCGCACCCATTTTTCACTTTCCTCATCTTTATTTAATTGGTGTGCCATTGAACCTGTGAAAAAGTACAGTTCTTTATTAAATTCATCAATTTGAATGCCTTGTTTGGCCGTTTCATATGCCTCGTTGATCATTTCTTCGTCTTCGTAAGCTTTTGCCAATTGATAATAAGCAGTATGATAATACATATCTTGTTCGATGACATGTTTCCAGGCTTGGATGGCAATATCCCGGCGCCCTGCGTGCAGGGCAGTAAAACCGTATTTGAAAAGAGTGTCCGGATCCTCACTGTCAATGCTCTGGTAAGTCTCCAGGGCAATTTCATATTCACCAGATGCTGCATACGCTTCTGCCAGCCGGTCATTAATCGACACGTTGGCGATTTCTTTTTCAACCTGGAGTATTTTTTCATAATACGTGATGGCTTCCCGGTAATCCCCGTTTGAGAAGAGCAATTCTCCCAGCGCAAAATCAATAATTGGTTCATTTGGTTCGTAATGTTTGGCGGTTAATAATTTTTGTTCAGCTACTTCGAATAATCCCTGAGCCTGATATAAATCCGCCAATTGCATAAGTGTCTGCACATAAGCCGGATCATCTTCTTCGATTTCATTAAGCAGGTTTATGGCTTCCTCATCATTGTCCTGCTCGATATAAACGTCCGCCAGCATGATTTTTATTTCAGTTTCTTTCGGGAAACGATTTGATAATTCCTCTAAAATATCAATTGCTTCCGTTAAAAATCCCCACTGAATATATAATTCCGAGATGGTGAATTTATCTTCATCATCTGCTTTAGGTAAATAGTCTTCAAGCAGTGCAATCGCCTTGTCCGACTCTTTTGCCTCCATCAGATGAACGGCTTCCATTATTGTGCTGTCCATTAAGAACATCCTTTCAATTCTGCGTCCATATCTTCTGATTATTTCATCATATCGAAAACAATTTATTTATTCAAGAAAAAACCCGGAGCACTGTTTATACCTTGCAGAAAAAAGAACCTGTATTTAACAGATTCCTTTTATCTTTCTTTTATTATCCTTTGTCAGTTATGCTGTTTAAATGTTCAAAGAAGTCCGGATAAGAAATTGCGATCGATGAAATATCATCAATTATGACGTTTTGTTTTGTAATTAAAGACGCAATGGCATGCATCATTGCAATCCGGTGGTCATTATATGCTGCCACTCTTCCGCCGGCAAGTCCGGATACACCGTTAATAATCATCCCATCTTCGGTTGGCTTGACATTGGCACCGAGACGGGTCAATCCGTCCGTTACTGCTCGGATTCGATCTGTTTCCTTAAACCGCAGTTCCGCTGCATCCCGGATAACCGTTTCCCCTTCTGCCTGGGTAGCCGCTAATGCAATAATCGGGATCTCATCAATCAATCTTGGAATAATGTCTCCCTCTATGACAACACCTTTAAGTTTTTGGGAAGAAATTGTAACATCTCCAAACGCCTCGCCGCCAGTTGTTTGTTTGTTTGAAATTTCAACTGCTGCTCCCATCTTCCTAAGCACGTCAATGATGCCGGTGCGGCTTTCATTAAGCCCTACATTTGTTAATGTCAATTTACTGCCCGGGATAATCGCTGCAGCTGTCATGAAGAATGCTGCTGAAGAAATGTCACCCGGCACATAAACATCGGTGCCTTTTAAGGGATGCTGGTTTGTGATACGGATTTGGTGGTTCTTGTTCGCGATATCAGCACCAAACGCCTGCAGCATATTTTCCGAATGATTTCTCGAAGCGGTCTCTTCCGTTACGCTTGTAACACCTTCTGCCAGAAATCCCGCCAAAAGCACAGCTGATTTAACCTGTGCACTTTTAATCGGCAAGTTATAATCGATCCCTTTAAGATTCCCGCCTTTAATTGCCATTGGAAGATACGAGCCATCTGAGCGGCCGTCAATTTGTGCTCCCATCTTTCCAAGCGGGGTTACAACACGATTCATTGGCCTGCTAGCCAGGGAGGTGTCACCATAAACGGAAGTAAAAAATGGCAGTCCTGCCAAAACTCCGAGCATCAGTCTGGCAGTGGTGCCTGAATTGCCAAAATAAAGAGGCTCTGCAGGCTCTGTAAAATGAGCGGGTCCATTGCTGTCTATTTTAAGCGAATTGCCTTTTTGCTTAATTGATACACCGAACTGTCTGAAAGCTTCCACCGTCCGTAAACAATCCTCACCGGATAAAAAATTCGTGATGTTTGTCGTCCCCTCTGCAAGAGCGCCTAATATTACGGCCCGGTGAGATATCGATTTATCTCCCGGTACATTTAATTGTCCGGTCAGTGGTGCTGATAATGGTGTCAATGTTACCTCTTTCAACAGGAATCACCCCTCTGTTCGTTTATTCTTCAAGCATTGCATCATAACCATACTGTTGTAAAACCTGATAGCTTTTCAGCTGCTCATCTTTGGTGGAAACACTCAGCCGCAAAACGCCAGTGATACCTTCACGTATTTCAAGAATTCTTATGTTGGTAATGCTGATTTCTTCTTCTGCCAGGATATTTGCTACTGAAGCTATTGCTCCTGTCTGGTCGCGGATGTCAACATACAGGTCATAGAAAGCCGGAAAGGCACCTTTTTCTTTTGTGCCTAATCCATCGCGAAAATCCTTTGCCTGTTTCAAATAGGCTGTCAGCTCTGACTTGCCATCATTTTGGAGCATCTGTTTTAACGCGGTCATTTCATTTGTCCAATCGTCAATCATCCCCACCATTTTTTGTTTATTGTGATAAAAAATATCCTGCCACAGCTCCGGGTTGCCGGATGCTATTCTCGTAACATCCCGGAAACCGCCGGCGGCAAGCTTTGGGATAAATTCATATGTTTCTTCCCATTTTTTCGCTTGCCGGACAAGTGCGGATGCAATCAAATGCGGAAAATGTGAAATAACGCCTGTCATTTCATCATGTTCATCCGCCCTTAATTTGATTATGCGGCTTTTTGTACCTGCTAACAGATTTTCCAGCGTTTCAACTGCTGTTGGCGGGCAATGTTCAGTTGGAGACAACACATAAATGGCGTTTTCAAATAGATGTCCCTTGGCTGCCTTAATTCCTCTCTTATGCGATCCTGCCATAGGGTGACCGCCGACGAACTGTATATGCTGATTTGTTAAAGCATTCGCTTTCTCAATGACCGTTCTTTTGACAGAGGATACATCTGTAACAATCACATTATGTTCAAAAGTGACCTTATCCAGCTGATTCAAAAATTCAATTGTTTCGGTAATCGGTGTACCTAATATAACGATATCGGCTTTTTTAGCAGCTTCTGTAACATTTGAACAGGATTCATCAATGATTTCATTCATCATTGCGAATTCAAGTGTCTTTGAGTTTATGTCACAGCCAATAATGTAATTGTCTCCGGATTCATGAAGACTCTTGGCCAAAGAACCGCCAATCAAGCCAAGTCCGATAATGGTAACTGTTGTTTTCACGTCAATAATCCCTCATTTACTTTCAGATGCATCTGGTATAGGATCTCCTGCAACTCTCGCATGTCCGCTTCATTGCCGATTGTCACGCGGACTGTATTAGGGGAGCCCAGCCCTTCACCTGGACGGACGATAAACCCATTTTCCTGTAAATACTGAAATGCTTTTTCACCACTGATTGGCGTGGAGACAAGCAGGAAATTTGTCTGGGAATCATAGAAATGCCAGCCAATTGAATTCAAAAATTGTTCGAATGATTGTTTTATTTTGTTATTGCGGCTAATCGAATCATTAATAAAATTGTCATCCTCAAGAGCGAGTAATGCCGCTTTTTGAGCAATTGATGAGGTGTTGAATGGACCTCTGACCACGTCAAGTCTTGGTATCAGTTCCTTATTTGCAACACCGTATCCAATTCGCAACCCTGCCAGCCCATATGCTTTGGAAAACGTACGCAGGATCACTAGGTTTTTGTATTTATTTAAATGCTGTAAAGCATCCGGCTGTATCTGAGTGTCAGCATATTCAAAATATGCCTCATCTAATACCACCAGGATATCTGATGGACATTTTTCAATAAAATCGAAAAAATCATTACGCGGGATAAGACCTCCTGTCGGGTTATTCGGTGAACACAGCCAGACAACATTTGTATTATTATCAATTGCCTCCAGCATTCCCGGAAGATCATGATATCCGTTTATTGTGGGTACTTCTTTGACTTCAGCACCTTCAATAAGCGCATTGTGTTTATACTGCGGGAATGTCGGAGTCGCCATGACCGTATTGACTCCGGGATATAAATAAGCGCGTCCAATAATCTGTACAACCTCGTCTGTCCCATTACCAAAGATCAGCTGGTGTTCGGAAATCCCCAGCTTATTTGAAAGTGCAGTTCTCAGTTCCGACGTGTAGCCGTCAGGATAGATATTTAGAGCCGGTTTGTCTCCGGAAAAATAATCATCCACTTTCCCGGAATAACCAAACGGATTTTCGTTTGATGCTAATTTGACAATCCGGCTCAGCCCAAATTCTTTTTTTACATCTTCCGTCTGCTTCCCGGGCTGATATGGCGTCATTTTTTTTAATATATGTTTGCTTTTCATTCCGTACCGCCCCTTAATCATGAATTTCTTTGTGCAAGTTCTTTTTGAAAACCATCCAAATACTCCAATAAATTGTCATCGGTTATTTCCATTAAGGCTGGTTTGGACACACCCTTTAAAAGCACCATTTGAATAGTAGTCCGCAATGTTTTTTTATCTTTTTTCATTTTTGAAATAATTCTCTCTGGCTCAACATAAGGCATATTTAACGGGTACCCATTCCGTTTGAGCCAGGTATAAAGCTGTTCGTACGGGAGTTCCAGCGAGAACGTTTTTTCACTTACCCTGAAAGCAAACAACAGCCCCAGTGCTACCAATTCACCATGTGTCCGGTATCCGTATCCGAGCAATGATTCCAAAGCATGTCCTAATGTATGGCCAAGGTTGAGATGTTTTCGTATGCCTGATTCACGTTCATCGACCTCCACGATCCCTGCCTTGATTTTGATGCCTTTGAGCAATTTATCGGAAAGGTCCTGACTTGATAATGATGAAAGATCGATCGTGATTAATGACTGATATAAATCGCTATCCGCCAGCAATGCTTCTTTCAGTAATTCTGCATAGCCGGATCTGATTTCGTCAACCGGCAATGTATGAAGTGTCTGAACATCGTAGATAACAGCAGCGGGAGCATAAAAGCTGCCGATAAGGTTTTTTCCATGTTCATGATTGATGGCGACTTTCCCCCCAACACTGCTGTCATGAGCAAGGATTGTTGTCGGCATTTGAATGAAATCAATTCCCCGCATGAAGGTGGCAGCAACAAAACCTGCAACGTCACCAACAACTCCGCCTCCAAGTGCAATGATAAGCGACTGTCTGTCAAGGCCATATTCAATTGCCTTTGTATGCAACTGATAGAATGTCTCAATGCTTTTAGCTTTCTCCCCCTCCGGAATCACATGGGAAAAGACAGTTTCCTGTGACAGACTTTTCTTGACATCAGGCAAATAATGAGCAGCAACCGTTTCATCTGTAATGATTAAAATAGATGAATAGGACTTAGGAAAATACCGGCCTGTTTCATACCGGAGATCTCCCCCGATATGGACCGGATAGGAATGGGACAATGCTTCAATAGTTGTATGTCTCATCAGAAGCTCCTTATTTCTTCCCGGTAATCATCGATTGCCTGCTTCAGTTTTGGAAATTGATCACTCGGAAATTGTTCGGTAATGGCTTTTGCCACTTCAAAAGCGACAATATGTTCCATGACAACCGACGCTGCAGGCACTGCACAGGAATCAGAGCGTTCAATGCTGGCGTTGAACGGTTCTTTTGATTCGATATCGACGCTTTTGAGCGGTTTATAAAGTGTCGGTATCGGCTTCATGACACCTTTAACGACAATTGGCATTCCGGTTGTCATTCCGCCTTCAAATCCGCCGAGACGATTCGTTTCCCTGTAATAGCCATCCATTTCATTCCAGGTAATTTCGTCGTGTACTTCACTGCCATTTTTTTTGGCTGCTTCAAATCCAAGACCGAATTCGACACCTTTAAAGGCATTGATGCTGACAACACTGCCTGCTATTCTGCTGTCCAGCTTCCGGTCGTACTGCACATATGATCCGACACCTGCAGGCACCCCTTCCACATATACTTCTGCAACACCGCCAATGGAATCACCATCTTTTTTAGCTTGATCAATGGCATCCATCATGTCCTGCTCGACTTGCTTATCCAATGTACGGACCGGTGATTCTTCAGATACCTCTTGCCGTTCTGTCATTGTGAAAGCGGGCTGGTCATCAGCAACTATACCGCCTATTTCTTTAACATAACCGGAGACTTCAATACCCAGTTGTCTCAGCAGCGTTTTAGCTACAGCGCCAGCAGCTACCCGAGCAGCAGTCTCTCTTGCCGAAGAACGTTCCAGCACATTGCGCATATCCCGATGGCCGTATTTTAAAGCACCATTCAGATCAGCATGTCCCGGCCTGGGCCGAGAGACAGTCCGTCTTAATTTCCTATCGGCTCCTTCTTCAATCGGGTGTTCCCCCATTATATCTGCCCAATGCTTGAAATCATCATTATGTATAACTAATGAAATAGGTGATCCCAATGTGTATCCATGCCGGACACCACTGGTAATCTCAGCCATATCTTTTTCAATTTGCATCCGTTTGCCGCGGCCATGACCTTTTTGTCTTCTGCGCAGTGACTGGTTAATATCATCCTGCAGCAGCGGCATATTGGATGGGACACCTTCAATAATTGTTGTTAATTGTTTGCCATGTGATTCTCCTGCTGTCAAATAGCGCATGGAACATCCTCCTTTATAAAATAGATCCTTCAATTATTTGTATTACTATATCATAGATTGACTATTTTTTGTTGCAGTTTAAGAAATTTTGAAACTTTATAGGGTTAAAGTGCCCTATAAATTGATGTAGTCATGTATCTGTATACACAAAAACCCCCGTTTAAAAACGGAGGTCCTTATAACTTTCCCCTGGAAGTGTTGATTTCTTCAGATTTGTGATGCTTTAATAAATCCACTCACTGTCCTGTTTTGAATAATTCAGGATTTCGTTGCTGTTGAAAAACAGGCTGATTTCCTTTTCTGCACTCTCAGGTGAATCGGAACCATGAATAATGTTTTTTCCCACTGTCATTCCATAATCGCCACGGATTGTTCCGGGTGCTGCTTCAAGCGGGTTTGTTTTCCCCATCATATCCCGGGCAGTTGAAATAACATTTTCACCTTCCCAGACCATGGCCAAAACAGGCCCCGATGTGATAAATTCAACCAATTCTCCGAAAAACGGTTTGTCCTTGTGTTCACCATAATGTGTTTTAGCTAATTCATCGGTTATTTGCATTAATTTGGCACCCGCAAGTTTGAATCCCTTGCGTTCAAACCGGTTTACAATTTCCCCTGTTAAATTACGTTGGACACCGTCCGGTTTTACCATCAAAAATGTTTGTTCCATTCTCTGCACCTCTTTTATATGTATTTGTATGATTAACCGTTAAAAATTTTAACAAATATTCATCAGAATAACAATCAATCTATGATCGTCTGCTGCCAATATATTTTGCGATACTCTGAAGCGTGTGTTTTGCTTTATGATCCGGAATGCCGTCCAGTTCCTTTAATGCCTTTTGCAGGTAATAATCACTGATGCGGTATGATTGCCGAATGGCATCAGTTTTTTTAAGATTTGCAATGATCTGCTTCATATCACATTCCGTCACTTGTTCCGGTTCGGAAAAAGTATCTATTAAGCGCTTGTAAAAAGATGTATCTTTCATAGCGAACAGGACAGGCAGTGTGACATTCCCTTGCAAGAGATCATTTCCCGCTGGCTTGCCCAATTCCGTTTCAGACGCTGTGAAATCAAGAATATCATCGATGATTTGATAGGACATACCGATGTAATAGCCATAACGGAATAGTTTTTGGGCGTTTTCCGCTGGAGCATTTGAAGCAATTGCTCCCAATTTACAACTCGTGGCTATTAATGAGGCGGTCTTTCGTTTAATTCGGCGCAAATAATCACGCAAATTCTGATCCCAATTATACTTGTCCCTGATCTGCTCAATTTCACCTGCAGAGAGTTCAACCATCGTTTTGGAGAGCACACGATGTGCAGCGGGGCTTGAAAGTGTTGTAATATTTTCAAGAGCCCGTGCTAAAATGAAATCACCAGTATACATCGCAACACGGTTGCCATATAACTGTTTGATGGTAGGCTTTCCACGGCGTAAAGGGGCATTGTCAATCACATCATCATGCACCAGTGATGCCATATGTATTAACTCAAGTGAAACAGCTACTGTTTTCATCCGGTCAATATCAAAATATCCAAACTGGCCGCATAACAAGACAAAAACAGGGCGGATTCTTTTTCCCCCTGCCTGCAGCAATCTTGTGGAAGACTCACGCAATATATCGTGATCGGATTGTATTGCTTCAGTTAACGCATGTTCAATTATACCCAGTTCTTTTTTCAGATGCCCGTATGTTTTCGTTAGTTTCATGCATGTCACCTTTTATCGTCATTCTTTTGTACCCATATGCATGGCAGCCACACCGCCTGTGTATTGTTTTACGCTTACCCGGGGAAATCCGGCTGAATAAAACATTTGTTTAAGCTTTTGTCTATTGGGGAAATTTTTTGTCGACTCATGCAGCCAGGCATATTCCTTATAGCTTTTGGCGAACATTTTTCCCAATAACGGCATAATAAAGCGGAAATACAAATAATAGCCCTGACGAAATCCAATTAGCGTCGGCTGCGATGTTTCAAGGCATACTGCTTTGCCTCCAGGTTTTACAACCCGGTGCATTTCTTTTAACACCGTCATATAGTCAGGAACATTACGCAAACCAAAACCGATTGTAACATAGTCGAATGTATTATCATCAAATGGCAGTTTCATTGCGTTCCCCTGGATAAAAGACAGTTGTTTGTATTGTAAGGTTTTATTTTTCTCTTCAGCGACCGACAGCATATTGCTGCTGAAGTCAAGGCCGATTACTTTCCCGGTTACACCGGCGGCTTCAGCAAGTGAAATCGACCAGTCCCCTGTGCCGCAGCATACATCAAGTGCTACAGAACCTTCCTCAACCGCCATCCGTTTCATGACATCCTTGCGCCATGCCTTATGACGCTGAAAAGAAATAATTGAATTCATTGAGTCGTATTGACTGTATATTTTTTCAAAAACGTGATGAACCCTTTCCTCTTTAGATCGCTGCTGCATAGATTACCCTTCCTCCGCCATTGAACTGTTATTCTCATTTAAGGCATTCATCATCCAGGTTTTGGTGGTTGAAAGATGCGCCGGAAAATGAGTTAGATGCGCTTCAACTTTTGATGATTCTTTTCGGATGAATGAGTCAATGGCATACAGAGCTTCCTCGTGGCTGTCAGCTGGGATTTGTGCAGCCCAGGTTCCTAAAGACGCTTCAAGACCAGGGTCCCCGGCAGCATTTCTTGCGTTAATTAATCTTTTCGCAATTAACCATTCCGCTGCAATGCCACCAATGTCAGTTTCTTCTGCATACTTTGCAATACGGGTAATCAGGAGTGTCTCTATCTGTTTAAAGACATGGAGAAACGTTTCAATCGATTGATTATCTTTATAATATAATTGCATTTTGCATTCATTAATATCTGTAATGGCCGTAGCCAGAACCTGAATCATTCTGACCTCTTCTATTTCCGAAAGAAGAAAATAATATAATCCGCTATAATAGTCTCCAGCCAGCACGGCCAATTGTTTTGATTTTTCATCGTTTTCTTCCGGCAGGATATCTTCTGAATTCGGAACTGAATCATGTGTGTCCAGTGCCATCTGTACAAGCATTGCCGTAATGATGTATCTTTCCTTTTTATATTCCGGTAAAGCAGTATTGTTTAAAATCAGGGCTACAACATGTAATTTTTCCTCGTCTAAAGCAGGAGTCTTTACATATTGTTCAATATAGGGATGGTGCATTTTTTCTTTGATTAATGCCTTAAGCTTATGTATGTCCATACTGGATGTCTGCAAAACAACCACCTGTACCCTTTCATCCATTTCAGAAATCATATTGTTATTATAGCATAATCTGTTTATGTTCCATAACTATAAATTCAGTTGGGCGTTTTCTCCCGCTGAATGTCAGTTGAATGAATGACCTTTACAGGCGATTGATACCCCATTTATCTTTATTGGTTTCCTTGAAATATTGAAGCGGGAGCCTTGCTGCCTGTTGAGACGGGATAAATAATCCCACGTATGGAATAAGCCTGCGCATCATTCGTCAGTCGTTGTTGATTTCACCATGACTGGTCTGTATAACAGCTCTTCCCCTAACTTTTACAGCTGAGGTATGTTCGGTAAATTGTGCAATCATTACTTCATTTTCATCCAATTTTTCTGAATGATGAAACCGGGTATCCGACCCGCGGGTCAATCCGATAACATTTACGCCATCTTCTAAAGCTTTAATAACAAAAAAATCATTCTGCTCCACAGCAAACGCTCCTTCCCGAATATACCTGTCTAATGATCACCACGGATTTAAATGCTGTATTTAAATTGAAAAAAAAGAGCACGCAATCACGTGCCCTTTTCACATCAGCCCTATGTAAGAAAATATTATTTAACACTTTCTTTAAGGGCTTTTCCTGGTTTGAATGCAGGAACTTTACTTGCAGGAATTTTAATTTCTTCCCCTGTTTGCGGATTACGTCCTTTACGTTCAGAACGTTCGCGTACTTCAAAGTTCCCAAAGCCGATAAGTTGTACTTTTTCGCCTTGCTTAAGTGAATCCATGACAGATTCGAAAACTGCATCTACAGCTTTTGTAGCATCTTTTTTGGAAAGGTCGCTTTTTTCTGCAACAGCGTTTACCAAGTCTGTTTTATTCATGATATTCACCTCCTCCCGAAATGTCTTAAACGACATTGGAACAAATTGTTAACATACAATCATTTGTTCCCGAATTGCCAGTTTTTATACTTAATGTCACCAAAATCATTGATGACATGGCTTATAATAACCGAGATTGGAACAAAATTCAACAATAAATGCCTAATTTATCGGGTTTTTATTCATTTTTGGCTATAATTTCCCATAATTTTGGAGATATTTGCTGGAGCGTCTGAAAATTGACACTTAAAAATCCTTAAATACTGTATACGACATAAAAGCCTGTTCTCCTGCCTCTGAGAGAAAAAAATTAAATTTTATTTCTTTTATTAAACAAAAAAATAGCAACTATGCATAGCTGCTATAAAATAATCGCTATTAATCCGCCAGAACCTTCGTTGATAATCCGTTCCAATGTATCTTTTAATTTGTATCTTGCGTTTTCCGGCATCAGTGAAATTTTCGCCTGTATTCCTTCTCTGACGATTGAGCTCAATGATCTTCCAAAAATGTCTGATTCCCATATGGACAATGGGTCTTCTTCAAAATCCTGCATTAAGTATCTTACTAATTCTTCACTTTGCTTTTCGGTTCCGATAATAGGTGCAAATTCAGACTCAACTTCAACTTTTACCATATGAATGGACGGGGCAAGGGCTTTGAGTCTGACGCCAAACCGGGAGCCCTGACGGATGATTTCCGGTTCGTCCAATTTCATATCTTCCAGTGTAGGTGCTGCAATACCGTAGCCGGTCTGTTTAACCATCTGCAAGGCGCCTGCTACTTGGTCATATTCCCGCTTGGCATGTGCAAAGTTCTGCATTAGCTCCAGCAAATGGTCTTTTCCCCTGATTTCTTCACCGACAATCTCTTTCAGTACTTCATCATACAAATAATCCGGGGCATGCAAGTCTATTTCTGCGATCCCATCCCCCATTTCAATTCCGGCAATATTTGCTTTATCAATATAGTCGTAGTAAGCAAAATCATCCACTATATGATCGACATCCCTGAGCCGTCTGATGTTTTTCACCGTTGACTGAATGGCCTCCTGATAATTGCGCTGCAGCCAATGTTCTTCATTAAGCACCATTACCCAGCTTGGAAGGTTCACATTTACTTCCAAAACCGGGAATTCATATAGAGCTTCACGCATGACATTGTATACATCATGTTCAGACATTGTCTCTACATTCATTGCCAGCACGGGAATGTCATATGTCTCCATGAGTTCCTGGCGCAATAACTCTGTTTCCTGACTAGTCGGCCGTGCTGAATTGATAACCAATATAAATGGTTTGCCGACTTCTTTCATTTCTTCCACGATTTTTTCTTCCGGCTCCTGGTAATCAGCACGTGCTATCTCCCCGAACGTTCCATCAGTCGTGATAACAACACCGATTGTTGAGTGCTCTTGAATGACTTTCCTTGTGCCGATTTCAGCTGCATCGTGGAATGGTATCGGATCTTCATACCATGGCGTGTTGATCATCCTTGGACCATTTTCATCTTCAAATCCTTTGGCACTTTCAACGGCATATCCGACACAATCGACAAGCCGGACGTTGACATCAAGTCCTTCATCAACATGCATTGATACAGCCTGATTCGGAATAAATTTAGGTTCAGTTGTCATAATTGTCTTGCCGGCTGCACTCTGCGGCAATTCATCCTGGGCTCTCCCCCGTTCACTTTCGTCCACAATGTTCGGCAGAACGCCCAGTTCCATGAAATGCTTAATAAAAGTTGATTTTCCTGTCCGGACAGCACCTACAATACCAAGATAAATATCTCCATTCGTCCGTTTTGAAATATCATTGAAAATATCAACTCTCTCCAAACGATCCCCTCCCGATCTCCTTTTCAAGAATCCAAAAACCCTTCGAATTATTGACATTACAAGTCTATGATGTTGTCCTATCAAATTATGACTTAATTATTCCTAAAAGAGACAAAAAAGATAAAAACTTTTATAAAACGCAATAAATCCCTTGCAACACAATATATGTTACAAGGGATTTATTATGATGATTTATTTGATTCCGATGATGAATCGAAAACAGGTTCACCGTCTCTGACGGTATATGGAAGTGAATATGCCGGAACAAATGGCGTACTTTCCGCTAGCAGATACCGGATGTCATCCCCTTCGTCAAAATCATGTTCATATTCGTCAAGGGCTCTGGTTAAATCGATTCGATAATCAACATAAAGATTACCTTCTGTATCCATTATGATTGGAAGGTTTTCCTTGGAATAGGGACTCTCAACATAAGGCGGGGATTCTAATCCCAGTTTTTCATGATCTATTTGGAAAATACCATCAGCTATTTCTTTGCCAAACGGGGGATAAATATGTTCGTTGCGATAGGCATTTAGCTTTACAGCAACTTCCCTAATGGCGTCCGATACCCGTAAATCAATCAGTTTTACGCGCGGATCATCTTCCGGTGTGATAATCGTATACTGATAAATTCCACCATTTTGATAGGCAGTACCGGGGATCTCAGTCATAAGGTTCTGTTCTTTTAACAATTGAAAATCAACTAAATATTTTTGGAATACAGGCGTATCACTGGATTTGGTTCGAATCGGCAGTAGTCCCTGAGTCTGTTCATGGTATTGATCTACTGCTGATTGCACTTCTTTCAGCTGTGATTCATTCGGCTGCTTGTTTTTCGATAATTCACTATCCGGAAAAAGGCAGCCGGTCAGCAGAAAGAGCATAAGTAATGGCCAGAGCAGCCTAGTATATGTATTCTTTATCACCCTAACCCTCCTATGCGGTCGGGCCGCTAAAAACGATATACAAAATAATAATGGCGCCAAATATTAAAGATAAATATGCAAGAATCGTTACAATTGCCGATAGGACACCCTTTAATTTATATCTGCTGAGCAATACGAGCCCCATTGCCAGAATCAACAGCCCCATGCCAGCGAATGAGATCCACATATTCATCATGCTTTCGGACATATCATTCACCCCTGTTTAAAACATACACAACGTATTATAACACATGAGATGAAGCGGTGGCATTAGAAAACTTGGCTGGTCGTCAAGCCTTAGTTCTCAAAAAAATCCAGGATGAAGGGGGCTGGCTTCATCCCGGCATGACTAAATAATACCCACAGCAACTCCATCCATGAATGCTTGTGCGATTTATTTTATGCGAGCATACGTATCAATGTATCCTCACTTGCCCAGTTATAATTATTTTTTAAACATTTTGTTCAAAGTTTGCATATCTACTGGCATATTATTTTTCGTGATTGATTCCACTATTTTGTTTTCTTTTTCTTTGGAAATAGGTTTATTCGCTAATTTTGACAACCGCTGAACCAGATTTCTGATTGTTTTTTCATCCGAAAAATCAGCGTTTTTTACAGAGTTTGCCACTTTATATATTTCATTTGGGCTGATATCTGAATTTTGCTGAACTTTATCAAACAGATTGTCTTGATTGTTACTCACATGCTCGCCTCCTTGCATAATCTTTTCAACATATTATATGCAAGGCAGGCGATTAAGTGTTATTCCGCGAAATTCGCACGCAGAAATGAAGTAATATCGTCCATTTCATCACGTTTATTCCGGTTCATTAATTGTTCGACAACATCTTTGGGCTTTTTATCATTAAAGAGAATGTCATACAATCCTTCGGTGATTGGCATCTCAATCTGTTGAGCAGTGGCAAACTGGTAAGCTGCTTTAGTGGTTCGCACACCTTCTACAACCATACCCATCTGTTCAAGGACTTCATCGATTTTTTGGCCTTTTCCCAACAGGTTGCCTGCACGCCAGTTCCGGCTGTGATGGCTTGTACATGTGACAATCAGATCGCCGACACCCGGTAAACCCAGAAACGTCAGAGGGCTTGCTCCAAGCGAGGCTCCCAGCCTGGCTATTTCTGCCAGTCCTCTTGTAATCAAGGCTGCTTTTGCATTGTCACCGTATCCTAAGCCATCGGATATACCAGCTCCCAATGCAATAATATTTTTTAATGCACCCCCAAGTTCAATCCCAACCATGTCATTGCTTGTGTAAACCCGGAATGATTCATTAATGAACAAATCCTGGGCAAATGCAGCATTCTTGCTGTTAATGGATGAAACAGTCACAGTTGTTGGCTGCCGCTTGCCGACTTCTTCTGCATGACTGGGTCCTGATAGCACAACGACGTCTTCGTAATTGTAATCTGCCATTTCCTCACCAATCATTTGGGAGACCCGTTTCAATGACTCCGGCTCAATCCCTTTTGTCGCATGAACAATGGTTGCAGGTTTTTTCACCGTCTTAGCCAGTTCAGAACAGACTTCACGGATTGCCTTTGTAGGTACAACTATAATAATAGCGGAAACATCTTCAACTGCTTTATCCAGTGTATGGAATGCTTTGATTTGTTCAGGGATATCCGCATCCAGATATTGCTCATTTTTATGCGTTTGGTTAATCGCCTCAGCCTGTTCATACCGGTGTGTCCACAACCTGACATCGTGTCCGTTATCAGCCAGCACAATGCTTAATGCAGTTCCCCAGCTTCCGGCGCCTAATACTGCTACTTTAGTCAACGTTCTTCCTCCTTATTGCCGCTTTCGGGCATAAATGTTAATTGGTGTTCCCACAAATCCAAATGCATCTCTTATCCGGTTTTCTAAAAATCGTTTATATGAGAAATGCATTAAACCGGGTTCATTAACAAATACAACGAAGCTTGGCGGTTTGACAGCGACTTGGGCCGTGTATAAGACTTTCAGGCGTTTTCCCTTAAATGTCGGTGTCGGATTCATTGCCAGTGCATCCATAATGACGTCATTCAGTACGTTTGTCGGTACACGTTTCGTATGATTTTCACTAGCTGTTTTAATCGAAGGGATTAACGTATGTAATCTTTTTCTGGTTTTAGCTGACAGGAAAACAATTGGAGCATAATCCAAATACTGAAAGTTTAGCCTGACTTTTTGTTCGAATTCTTTCATCGTCTTTTCGTTGGTTTCGACTGTATCCCATTTGTTAACGACGATAATGATACTGCGCCCCGCTTCATGTGCGTAGCCGGCAATTTTTTTATCCTGTTCCCTTATACCTGTTTCGGCATCAATTAAAACCAGAACAACATCTGATCGCTCAATTGCTTTTAATGCTCGCAACACACTATATTTTTCGGTTCCTTCGTAAATTTTACCGCGCTTGCGCATACCAGCGGTATCAATGATGACAAAATCCTGATCATCTTTATGCAGGCGCGTATCAACTGCGTCTCTTGTCGTGCCTTCCTGTTCACTTACAATGACACGCTCCTCATTTAACATCGCGTTAACAAGGGATGATTTTCCGACATTAGGTCTCCCAATCACACTGAAGTAAATCGTCTCATCGTCAGGCACCTGATCGTGCATTTCCGGAAAGTACCCGACTACTTCATCCAGCAAATCACCAAGTCCCAGACCGTGAGCTCCGGAAATAGGGAATGGTTCTCCGAATCCTAATGCATAGTATTCATAAATTTCATCGCGCATTTCCGGATTGTCGATTTTATTCACGGCGAGGGTTACCGGTTTATTGGATTTATACAAGATTTTTGCTACTTCCTCATCAGCGGCAGTCATGCCTTCGCGTCCATTCAGTAAAAAGATAATCACATCGGCTTCATCAATTGCTATTTCCGCCTGCTGACGCATTTGGACTAGCAGCGGTTCATCACTCATCTCAATGCCGCCTGTATCGATGATATTGAATGCTGTTGTCAGCCATTCAGCTTCCGCGTAAATCCGATCACGTGTCACACCGGGGGTGTCTTCCACAATCGAAATTCGTTCCTCGGCGAGCCGGTTGAATATCGTTGATTTCCCTACGTTTGGTCTACCTATAATTGCTACAACAGGTTTTCTCATGAAAGGAACATCCTTTCCGTTTCTCTCAAATTCTTTTAGTTTGTGTTAAAAAAGGGGGGTAAAAAGGTCGAGAAGTTCCAGGCGGTTCATTTTTTCAGCCACGGACTGTATTGCATTTAGATAAACAAGCACAAGGAATGCTTCACAGAATCCGTATTGAACGCAGGAAATTTTCTTTACCAAGGAGCTGAAAAACAAGCCGCGAAGAAATTCAAAGTTTCGTTTTTACTGGAATTTCTGAACAATCTCTTCAACACGCACTTTTGTCCCGCCTTAACGGGCAGCAAGACCCTCATCATCATTAGTTCAGGAAACCCAAGAAATGAGCGGCGGATCAGTTGCCCGTAAAGGTCCGATTCGGTTCAACTAGCATTCAGTGGGAAAAACCGTCCCATTGAATGAAGTTTCACTTTACTAATTCTAGCAAAAGAAAACCTTAACCACAATTATTATTGAGCCCGTTTCCTGAAAAGGGGTTTTGATTTTGTGATAGATGTCTGAAATCTTATTGATATCTTTTGCCTAAGACTTAAGATAAAATCCTGACAAACGATTGAAGCCACAATCATAAGAACTGAATCCAAAAAGCGTTTATCACCTATCATATCCGATATTGCATAATTGGCAATGAGCAAACTATAAATCAATTCACCTGCTGCCATACCAAGGAGAAGACAAGCTAATCTGTTCCATAACCCGGTTGTCATTATAACGGTCAGCAGGTAAAGAAAACATGAATTGATAAGTGCAGGCGGGAAAAAATGCTTTATCGGAAGATGATTCTCCCAGATAAGAACAGCAGTGTATCCGATCATTATAGTTAATGAAGCAAAAACATGAAAAAACTTTCTGGACATTTTAGTTTGCAATATAACGGCTCCTGAAAAAATTATCAGGCAGCTCAATGACATTTTGAGTAAACCAATTGATAAGTAAATATCAGAGCCTATAATCAACAGCAAAAGCCAGCATGCCAGCAGTAATCTGTATTTGTTTTTCTCCATAAAAAAAGTGATGATAATCCATAAGATCCAGGCGAACCAGTAAAAGAGAAGTCCACTGTCCATTAACCTCACCTGCCACTACCATTATGGCTGCCTTTTCTCTGTTTTAAACAAAGGTTTTTGACTGTGTTCATATAAACGATCACAAAGGCAAATCTTATGTCCCTATTTAGCAATAAGCTTTTTAAATACAAGATAAAATGAAACTTTATTCAATGGGAGATCCCGTCCGATAAGAAGGGATAAAAAAAGCTCCTTCCGGTGCGGAAAGAGCTTTAAATACAATGTTACTTGTATTTATCGAGTTTATCACCGATAAAATCACCGATCTGGAAACCGGACTGATCGTCGTCTTTTTCATATTGTTTCACTTCTGATGCTTCTTTTTCCTGTTCTAATTCTTTTATACTCAATGATATCCGTTCTTCCTGCTCGTTGACATCCAAAACTTTCACATCGATTTGCTGACCGATTTCAAGTACTTCCTGAGGTGTTCCGATATGACGGTTGGCAATTTGCGAGATGTGTACCAGTCCTTCAACACCAGGGAAGACTTCAACAAATGCACCAAAGTTAACGAGTCGTTTTACTTTTCCCTCAAGAATATCTCCTCGTGATACACGGTCTTCAATGTTTGCCCATGGACCAGGAAGTGTTTTCTTTCTTGAAAGGGAGATACGCTCATTATCCCTATCTATAGATAAAACTTCCACTTTAATGGTGTCACCCTCTGCGACAACATCTGAAGCTTTTTCGACATGCTCATGAGCCAGCTGTGAGATGTGGACCAGACCATCAATACCGCCTAGGTTAACAAAAACGCCGAAGTTAGTCAGGCGCTGAACAGTACCTTCAAGTACTTGTCCTTCTTCAAGCGATTGAAGAACTTCATGTTTTTTCGCGTTCATTTCATCCTGAATAACATCTTTATGGGATAGGATGATACGATTTTGCTCTCTGTCTAAATCAACAATCTTAACAGTAAGCGGTTTGTTTAAATAATCGGAGAAGTCCTCAACATAATAAGTTTCAACGAGTGAAGCGGGAATAAATCCGCGAACACCGACATCAGCGACAAGACCGCCTTTAACGATTTCTTTTATCTCTGTTTCGAATACTTCACCGCTTTGATACTTTTCGTCCAGACTTTCCCAGGCTTGTTCAGCATCTACTGCTTTTTTAGACAGAATGACTTCATCATCATCCAGCTTTTTTACATAAAGAGTCAGCGAGTCGCCTTCTTCAACGGCATCACTTGCTTTCTCAATATGGAGACTTGATAGTTCGCCGATCGGAACAATACCTTCCGTTTTGTAGCCAATATCGACAAGAACTTGTTTATCTTCCACCTTTAGTACCGTTCCTGTCACGATATCTCCTATATTCATTTCCGTTATTCCATTGCTGGATTCATTCATACCATAGCCCTCCTTAAAATACATAACAACAAAAAATAAATTCCCTTTTTTATAACTTCTAATATTTATAATTATTTGTCAAGCGAAGCATGCTGGGAATGATGATTTTCAATCAAATTTCCGATTTCTGTCATAATTGCATCTGCTGCCTCTCTTGCTGATGCTTTTGAATCACGATAAGTTTGCATATCCACTGCCTGACCGTATATAACCGTCAGTTTACTTCCGGGCCTGTACGGACCGATAATTGCACACGGAATAATTGTTGCATTGGATCTTAATGCAAAAAAGCCGGCTCCGGCCAATGGTTTACCAAGCTGACCTGTCTTGCTTCGGGTTCCTTCAGGGAACAGCCCCAGCGTATTTCCCTGTTCTAAAATCTCCAGCCCCTTGCGCAGCGCATTCCTGTCTTTCATTCCTCTTTTCACAGGGAATGCTTGAATACCTATCAGCAGACTGCGCAAAAAAGGCTTTTCAAACAATTCACCTTTTGCCATAAAATAAATGTCACGAGGTGACGTAATCCCTACTACAGGTGGATCAAGATTGGAAATATGATTTGAACAGATGATCACAGAGCCGTTTTTTGGAATGTTTTCCTTTCCAATAACCCGGATGCGATATAAGGGATAAAATATGGCTGACACCGCCCACTTTGCTATCTTATAAAGATTCATCAAGATCGCCTCTATCCGGAACGGCCTTTTTAACTTCACTAAGTATGGATTCAGCAACTTCATCAATCGATAAACTGGTGGTATCCAATTCAATTGCATCGTCTGCTTTAATTAACGGTGCGACTTCCCGCTTTGAATCAATACGATCTCTTTCCTCAATTTCCTGCTTTAATTTCTCGAAATCAGTGGAAAACCCTCTGCTGACATTTTCCTCATACCTCCGTTTTGCCCGTTCCTCCACTGAGGCTTGCAAGAAGATTTTCACTTCCGCATCAGGCAGAACTTGAGTGCCAATATCACGTCCATCCATAACAACCCCACGTCTTCTGGCCAACTCCTGCTGGCGTTTGACCATCTCCTTACGTACACTTGAATGCTTGGCTGTATAGGACACATTGTTCGTCACGGCCTCAGACCGGATGTCGTATGTCATATCTTCACCATCAATCAAAACATGCTGCTGGTCTTTACCTTGCACAAGTTCTATACTGGTATCAGCCAAAAGATCGGAAAGCTTCTGTTCATCATCCAAAGAGATACGCTCCTGCAGTGCTTTGTATGTTAACGCCCGGTACATTGCTCCAGTGTCAATGTAAATAAAAGAAAGTTTCTTTGCGACAATCCTGGAAACGGTGCTTTTCCCGGCAGCCGCAGGACCATCAATCGCTATCGCGAATGCATTTGTATTCATTCCTGTCTTTCATTCCTCTCAAAACATGAGTGGTGCAAGCATTAAAAGGGAGCAACCAATCATAATTTAAATAATGGCAAGTTTCATCTATGTAATCCTACATATAAAATAATAACATACATCATAAAAAAAGTTCTACTGATTTTCAAGCCTCAGTTATTGTCTCTCTTTGTAAAATTTGTACCTATTGTTAATTGACCTTTTTTTGGAGTTTGCTTGTTAAAGATTGTTGTTATATTGACCGGTTTTCCAGGGGCGGCTGGTGAACCTGTTCAAACAGGATCTATGCGGGGGGGTCACCTACACCTTCCGTCTCCTGTAGTACCGGCTTCTTTGGCAGTCAGTGTTATAGCAAACAGTAAAAAAGGGAAAGATCTAAGTCCTTCCCTATGAGGCGGATGCATAATTAATTTCAGTGCCATCCAGTTTTTCCACTTTTTCTTCCGTTCCATCTTTTGCATTGATGAATATCCTGTATGTTTCGTTATCAAGAACTCCAAGAAATTCATATACCAATACTTCTTCGCCTATATCATTGTCAATTACGGCCATATACTGCTCATTAATCTGCACGTCAGGATTCACCTTTTCTTTTGCCTCGTCAATCGAAAGCTCCGGTTCAGGAATATCCCGTTTTTTATGGTTCATAAAGTAATTTCTTGCCGTCAATCCGAGCAGATCACCATTATCCAGTGCTACCTTCAGCTCGATTGCGTCGGAATAAATCCGTACACCATCCTGGTTATAGAGGAAAGAATAGACACCGACGTTGTCAAACTGGTTGCTGGTAAACAATTTCATATTATCGAACTTATATTGATCAAGGTATTCCTTTGCTTTTTTCAGCCCTTGATTCAGGCTGATTTTTTGTTCCTTTACCTGACGGTTAACCAACAGTGTCAGTGGATGCCCCCCTTGTTTTGTTATATCAAGGTAGCCATTTTTATTACCATTTTGATATGAAATGCTGTATATAGGGACATCTGCCCCATCTCCGCTTTCCGTCACAGTGAGGTTGTCAGTATTTTTGACATTGAGTAATTCCTGACCTCTTTTAGATGCTGTTTTTTTATCAATCTTTTCACCGGTAAGGTTTTGATATTCATGTTCTTCCGCTGAAGTTCCCGTTAAGGCGGAATCCACGTTGCTTTCAGCAAAACCTTCCACTTTCTTTTCGACTGTTTTAAATCCATCAACAATTGTATTATCAGATTGTTCATCCTGGGTGGCCAGCGCTAACTGCACATCCATCCACCGCAGATTTTCATCCAGCACAGTATGCTGTACGTTTCTGAGTTCATCTTTCAAATCGCCGGACTGTTCGTATAAATTCTGCAGCGTTTTGACCTCTTTATCGCTCAATGGTTTTTCCTGTAAATCTCTTACGGCCGTACGATAAGTAAAATCGCCAATATTTGAAAGAAACTCTTCTGTTTTGTTAAACGGCATTAATGTCAGCGGGAGCTGCCCGACATTAGAAGATGCTTGTGATGTCAGTCTCCAAATTTCTGTTAATTGCGGCGATAGCGACTTTCTTGAGTTCATGGCCAGAGCTGTACCAATTTTATCATGCATCAAATCCATATGGTAAGATAGTTCATGAAACGCTCTTTGATAATTGTTTTCAGCTTGTATTAATACCGCATTTTTTTCCTGATGTTCCTGGTATCCCCAAAAACCTACACCAGCTATCCCCAAAGAAAGAATTCCAATTAAAATCCAACGTACCACCTGCATCACTCCTTCCTATTTAGCGAATATGTGTTTTCCGATTTTTTTAATTTGTGGTCTCGACCAAATCCAATCCGATGTTGCGGTAACCGGGTTAAAGTAATAGATAGCGTTGCCTGAGGGATCCCATCCATTAATGGCATCAAGCACAGCTTTCTTAGAAGTCTTGCTTGGCGTCAGCCAGATTTGTCCGTCAGCAACTGCAGTGAACGCTCTTGGCTCAAAAATGACCCCTGAAACCGAATTCGGGAATGACGGGCTTTCGACACGGTTCAAAATGACCGCAGCAACGGCAACCTGGCCGACATACGGCTCCCCTCTTGCTTCTCCGTTAACAGCATTGGCCATTAATTGAATATCATTTTGTGAATATCCCTGAGGCACATTAGCGGCTGTCGGTTCTGCTCCGGCATTATCGTTATTGGTATTATTATTTCCGGCATTGTTATTAGATGTATTGTTGTTGTCATTACTCGGCTCAGACTGTTTTGAATTATCAACTCCCCCATAATGTGTAAAATCATTTCCCTGGTTTATTTGGTTCTTTACATATTCTTTGTCATACTTACTTGCTGCTGCCAATTTTTCTTTGGTTTTCGTTCCGGCAAGACCATCGATTTCAATTCCAAATTCATACTGGAAATTCCGCAGTGCCCAATATGTCCCCCAACCGAAAACACCATCAATATTTCCGTTGTAGAAGCCAAGGTATTGCAATCTCGCCTGCAGCTCAATTACATCTTCACCAACTGCACCGTGCTGAATGACTTGATCAGTAAAAGCGTTAACCGGTTTTGCAGAATGTGGTGTTTGAAGTCCAATCACCATAAGACATATAATGGTAAATAGGAACATTTTTTTATAGGTCATATCGTTGCCTCCTGCTAAACAATATCATGTTAAACCTATTTTTTTACGAAACCGCCATTTTATTCATCAGGAATACTTTTTAAGAATACTAAAGTCTTTTCAAGCAGATGAAAGCAGTATGAACCCTTACAAATAAAAAAACCTTTATATCACAGGATACAAAGGATTTCAGGCTTGCTTTTTCTTTTTTTGTATGACATATTGATTTGCGGTTTTCATTCGATAAAGTGCCATGAACCATAGCCCTATCATAAACGGTATCAGTAAAATTAACCAATCGCTTGTAATTGTGTTAAGAATATAATTATAGGTTCCATGCAAAAGGAATGGGACCAATAAAGCCAGTATAATGTGACGGTTTTTATGAGCAATGCCCATTTTAGCCTTGCCAAAATGATAGCCCATCATCACGCCAAATAACGCATGTGATGACACTGGAAATAGTGCTCTGGAAAATGCATATTCAATTCCATTGGTGAACAGATAGAGTACATTTTCAACCGTGGCAAATCCCAGGCTAATGGAAACTGCGTAGACAATGCCATCATAATGCGCATCAAAATCTGTATGGTGAAAAATGATGTACATAAACACAAACCATTTAAAAAACTCTTCCATCAGACCTGATATGAAAAAAGATTGAACGAAGCTGCTTTCATTTAGGTTTTCAGCTGAGAATCCATATTGAATAAACATGATTGGAAACACAAGCAAGGAGCCGAACAAAAAGGTTTTAACCAATAATGGCAATGGTTCAGTAAAACGGTCTTTTAAATAAAAAAAAGCCATCAATGTAAATGCAGGGGCAATACCCGCTGAAAATAGAGCAAGCACTTTAAAAACCTCTTCCATATACTTTATTGAATTTATCCCGCCTTAACGGGTGGCAATCCCCCATTTCAATGTTTCATGGGCACCAGAAAAGAAAAGCGGTGGATCAGCTGACCATAAATGTCCGATTCGGTTCAACTAACATTCAGTGGGGAAAAAACACCCCACTGAATGGAGTTTCACTTTATCCCGCATGTAACGGACAGTAATCCGCCAAAATACGGCGGTTAACTGCCCGTAAATGTCCGATTCGGTTCAACTAACATTCAGTGGGGAAAAGACACCCCACTGAATGAAGTTTCACTTTATCATACCATGCTGCTTTAAAAATGAAAATCATGATGACGGAAGGTGATTGCATTGAAACATATACTCATTATTCATACCGGTGGAACTATATCAATGCTGGAAAACAAACGGACAGGAGAAGTTACGACAGCAGATCAGCACCCATTATCGGATTTAACACACCAGTTTGAGCATTACGCACACACAGAGGAAATCACGCCATTTTCCGTACCATCACCGCAAATCACACCGCAGCATATGCTGCAGCTGGATTCCATCATTAAAGAGAAAGTGAATGAATACGATGGATTTGTGATTACTCATGGGACGGATACACTGGAGGAGACGGCTTACTTCCTTGATCTGGCTTCAGAAACGGAAAAACCGATAATCATTACTGGTGCGATGCGGTCTGCCAATGAAATTGGTTCCGACGCTCTTTACAATCTGATTAGCTCCTTACGTACAGCAACAAGCGATGATGCATGGGATAAAGGGGTATTGGTCGTCATGAATGATGAAATACACACGGCACGAAATGTAACAAAGACATCGACCACTAACGTGGCAACATTTCAAAGTCCACAATACGGGCCCATCGGCATTGTCACTAAAGATTCCATCACCTTCTATCATACCATATTGACAAGGGGGGCGTGGCCCGTAAACAAAATCACACAAAATGTGTTAATGTTAAAAGCGTACGCGGGCATGGATGTTGAAATTTTAGATGCGATACATCGAACGAAGCCTGATGGTCTCGTATTGGAGGGATTGGGTCAGGGAAATCTGCCAAAACAAACATTGCCTTCCTTGAAACAATTTATTGATGATAATATACCCGTCATATTGGTTTCGAGATGCTATAAGGGAATTGTACAGCCGACATACGGATATGACGGCGGCGGCAAGCATCTTATGGATATGGGGGTCATTTTCGCCGACGGTTTAACAGGACCGAAAGCACGGCTTAAATTATTAATTGCATTGGAAGTCACATCAAATATGGATAAATTAAAATCAATGTTTGAGAAAAATTATTAAACCAGTGTAAGAACAAAGGCTCGGGGTACCCGTATAGTGACGTACGAACTGCGGTCAGCGTTGCAGGTGGGTCGGCGTTGCCGCGCATCGCGGCGGTTTTAGCCGATCTGCCCCACTAACTAGAGGAGGTAAAGGAAACACGGTGACCATAGGGAGCCGCTGTTGACTTATCAGCCGGAGGTGAAGGAAGTCACGCTACAACTGTAGCGCTGGAGCCGGACGTGGCTATTTTTGATAATGCATACGTAAAGCCAAAAATTTATACTTCTTATATCATAAAAAATATGCCTTGTCCCAATAAAAAAAGGTAACAGCTTAAAATTCTGTTACCTTTTTTGATGTTATTGCTTCAGCGATTTTGCCTCCGTGGAAGCGGCCATTTTCAATAAAAATTTCATTGTTGTTATAACCTGCTGCAACAACTCCAGCTACATAAACTCCAGGTACGTTTGTTTCCATCGTTTCTTGATTAAAGAACGGCCGGCCGGAGTTCTCATCGACATGGACACCTGTCAGCTTCAATAACTGAAAGTCAGGCTTGTAACCGGTCATGGCAAATACATAATCATTATCGACTTCTTTTGTTTCATTTCCTGCTGTGTAAATAACTTTATCGTCGGTTATTTCTTTTATATGGGCATTAAATTCCATGTGGACAATTTCTTTACGCACAAGAGAATCAAACTCGGGTAAAATCCATGGTTTGACACTTTTGGAGTATTGTTCCCCGCGATATAATACGGTAATGTTTGCTCCTGCTTTATGGAGTTCAAGAGTTGTGTCAACTGCGGAGTTTTTCCCTCCGATAACAACGACATTCTTATTGTAAAATGGATGCGCTTCTTTAAAGTAATGCATAACTTTTGGCAAGTCTTCACCCGGAACGTTCATCATATTTGGCTGGTCATGGTAGCCTGTCGCGATGATGACATTTTCCGCTGAATAGGTTTGCTTTTCCCCGTTCTTATTTTCCGTTTCAAGTGTAAAGTTGCTTTGACCGGAAGACTTAATACTGTAAACTTTCTCGAATGAGTTGATCCTTAAGTTTTTTCGCCTGGCAACTTCCCTGTAATAGGACAAAGCCTGGTTGCGAACCGGCTTTTGTTTTTCCGTTATAAAAGCCACTTCTCCGATTTCCAGCTTCTCACTTGAACTGAAGAATGTTTGGTGGGTCGGAAAGTTATAGATTGTGTTGACCACATTTTCTTTTTCGATGATTAATGGATTGATTCCATGTTCCTGAAGATTAATCGCACAAGACATACCACATGGCCCGCCGCCTACAATAATTATATTTTCGTTTTGCATCGAACGCACTTCCTTATAATAATCTTTTTAGAAATTGTTTGTTGTGTATGTTTTTCATTTAAAAAACTCCTATCCAACTATACAAGATAAGAGTTTTTTCGTCACTTATTTCGTTTAAAAACTGCTGATGCAGCTGCTTATATCAGACCCACCCACGGAATCTTGCAGCCTCAGCCATTTTACGGACACCAGCCATATAAGCTGCCAACCGCATATCAACACGTCTTGTTTCCGCCGTATTGTAAATGTTGTTGAAGGATTTGATCATAGTTTCATGAAGTTTTTTATCGATTTCTTCTGCTGTCCAGTAGTAACCCTGGTTATTTTGCACCCACTCAAAGTACGATACTGTTACACCGCCTGATGATGCAAGTACATCAGGAACAAGCAATACTCCCCGTTCTGAAAGAATTCTGGTCCCTTCCAAAGTTGTAGGACCATTGGCAGCTTCGACAACGATGCTTGCTTTTATGTTACCGGCATTCTCCTCGGTAATTTGATTTTGCACTGCAGCAGGCACGACGATATCACAATCAAGCTCCAGTAATTCCTTGTTGGTTATCGTATTTTCGAATAGGTTCGTGACAGTTCCAAAACTGTCTCTTCTATCCAGCAAATAATCTATATCAAGTCCATCAGGGTCGCTAAGGCCTCCATAAGCATCTGAAATGCCTACTATTTTGGCACCCGCATCATACAGGAACTTCGCCAGAAAGCTCCCTGCATTTCCAAAACCCTGAACGACCACTCTCGCCCCGTTAACATCTAAGCCTTTTTTCTTGGCAGCTTCATTTATGCAAATCGTTACACCTTTAGCAGTTGCAGATTCTCTACCGTGTGAACCTCCGAGAACGATCGGCTTTCCAGTAATGAAACCCGGGTTGTTAAATTCGTCAATACGACTGTATTCATCCATCATCCATGCCATGATTTGGGAGTTTGTGAACACGTCAGGTGCTGGAATGTCTTTGTTCGGGCCTACAATTTGACTAATTGCCCGCACATAACCCCGGCTGAGTCCTTCCAGTTCACGGAAAGACATCTCACGCGGATCACAGATAATACCACCTTTACCGCCGCCATATGGCAAATCAACAATGCCAGCTTTTAAGCTCATCCAAATGGATAATGCCTTCACTTCTTTTTCGCTGACATTGGGATGAAACCTAACTCCGCCTTTTGTCGGACCGACAGAATCATTGTGCTGTGCACGGTATCCGGTAAAAATTTTAATGGAACCATCGTCCATACGGACAGGAATTCTTATCGTCATCATACGCATAGGATCTTTCATCAGTTCAAATACTTCATCAGGGTAACCCAATTTATCCAGTGCGTTTTTAACAACAGTCCGTGTTGAGGCTAACACGTCCATGCTTTCGTTTTTATCTTTGGTAGAATCTGCTGCGTTATCGGCTACCATGAGTTTACCTCCTAGATATCGAAAAAATTTTAATTATAGCTGTACTCAGGGTTTAGTATACACGTTCCTACTAAATATGCAATATAATAAAATGAATTTCTTTGTGAAAAAGAAAACCATGAAGGCGTTTTCGTCAATGGTCATTCAACAGGTGTTTTTAACTGTAAAATGTATCAATGATTTGATCGACAGCCGACGCATTCATGATTACTTTCCCATACTCTTTCAGCCTATAGGACGTAATAATACTCGGAAAGGAAAACTCCGACATAATCGCAATCACATTCTCCCTGTCGCCTTGGGGTAACTCATTTTCCCTAAATAACACATAATAATGATTATCCATATGATAAATTTGACCGCCATTTATATCTGAAATGGCTAAATAGTTCGCCACTTGGATGATATCCTCAAAATCATCAAAGGCGAAAATTAGCTCCTTGCTTTCGTCCAATGTGACTTTCATCTCCACAAAGTCCTCATCCCAGTCTGAACTGCTTCCATTTTGAGTCACGAACACATGCATACCCTGGGCTTGCATTAAATGAACCTGAACCAGCAGTTCACCTTCAAGTTCAAATCCCAATTCAGTACTTGCTTCATACATCATATCACTGAACAGATGACGTACATTGGCTGCATCATACCATAAATCCTCTTTGGTAAAACCGCGGTCAATTAAGTCATCAAACGTCAGAAATATGGTGAATTGGTTGTTGGATACCCGCTCAATGCGCATAAAGCATCCCCCTTCTCGCTTACATTTACATTATAAAGCCTGCCCGGCATTGTATTCAAAATGCCCGTTTACAATCAGCAGCTGTTTCTTTACTATTACTATATGCAACTGTAGCAGTTGTTGAACATTATAATTATTATTTGTCACTTTACAGGGTCTATAATGTTTATATCCGAACCATTATTATACAGATGAAAACACTGTATTGAAAGCAGAAAATTTGGGCAGTTCATCCTTATAAAACAGACATTATGTATACGTTATTTAAAAAATGAAGCTGTAAATCCTTAAGGATGTTCATAATAGCATATTTCCCTGCTACATGCGGTTGATGACTTCGATTAGTTCTTCTCCCCACAAATAAAATGAAACACTGAGAATTAAAATTAAAATAATAACCACAGATATTAACCGTACCGATGCACCGCTAATTTTTAATTTCGCAGGCTTATTTCGGCTGCCGTGCACTTCTTTTCTTGGTGGTAAATTTAAAATGTCAATATCGCGTTCTATTTTTGTTTCCGGTTCGATTACCGGCTTTTTCTCTTCAGTTTTTTGCTCACTCCCCTTCTCCACTTCATCCAAAAGTTTCCGCAGCTCTGCCCCATGATCATCATTATATTTATTTGATTCATTCATAATATCCTGCACCTCATTTCTGAAAGCGAATGATAACCCCCAGCACAAAATCCACTGTAAAATGAGCTATAATTGTAACGAATAAATTATCTGTAAGAACAAACATATACCCGATATAGAAACTAACAAACAAGACAGAAATCAACAGTACCGGTTTTTTTAAATAACGGATATGTATAAGTGCAAACAACGTGCTTGCAGTGAAATATCCGAATACCGTTTGAATAACACCGCGAAACAACAGCTCTTCTGTAACTGCAACCATTAATGCGATGCTAAAAGTCCCTTTAATGGAACGATTTTTAAAAATCCTATCATTAATTCCGCCATCGTCATAGTATTTTTTAGGTAAAATATTAATAAGCAGCAAATCGATTGCAACGATGATAAATCCCGGCAATACACCATAATAAATAAAATCATTCATATTAATGCTGAAATAGTCAAGCCAGTCAATCATATTATCAAATAAAAAAAAGCTTAAAATTATACTTAGGATCAGCAATAATGACTGAGATAATATCAATTGTTTTGTTAATTCTTTATCTGTTAACTGCTTAACAATATCACTTTGTTTCACTGTTATAATCTCCAATAAAAAACAGCTTCCCTAACTTGGTTTCCCATGAGGAATTTGTCTCATTAGCTTGTGTTTGCTCTGGCTCCCAATTTTTAAAGGAGAAATCGCAATTGCTGCAGCACGCATGCAGCGGGGTCTTGTAACCGGTTTGAAATCCTTTGTACAGACTTTCGCGTAAACACTGATCATCGTGTATCCAGTTGATAATCTCACCAAGTTTTTCTTCTTTTAAAGCTGACCTTTCTGTCATAAATTCCTTGATTTTCTCGATGGAATACTCCCATTCCTCGTGTTGAAAAACAAGCCGGTTTTTTTTAATCATACCATGCTTCTCCATCTGATAGTGCAAAAATCGCCACTGAATTTCACTTAGTTCTAACGTTTCAAGCACTTCGTCTGTTTTCGGAAGCTGCGGATTTTGCAAATAAAGTTGATACAGCCTGTTGAATAAAACATTCACATCTTCCACAGAAGGCAGTTCGTTATCGAGAATTGACTTATGGAGAGTCTCATCCCCCGGCGCATATAACAGCAAACTGACACTTGATTTACCATCCCGTCCGGCTCTTCCAGTTTCCTGCAAATAGGATTCCATTTGCAGTGGAAAATGATAATGCAGGATGAGCCTAATATCTTGTTTGTTAATTCCCATACCAAATGCACTTGTGCAGCAAATCACATCTAGCTGATCATTCATGAACTGCTGCTGTATGGAAATCCTGTCCACTTGGTCCATCCCTCCATGGTAATAAGCAATACGATGCGAAGGAAGTTTTTTGGACAGAACTGCAGCAATTTTCTCAGTTATTCGTTTGCTGGAAAAATAAATCAATGTCGGCACACGATACCGCTTTAGTATGTTAATGATCATTTCTTGTTTTTGTCTGTCATCATTCACTTTTTTTACTGTAAACGTGATATTCTCCCGGTCCATTGGATAAATATGGCGGACAATGCCGGGCCTGTTTAAGGATGAGATGATATCATTCTGAACTTCTTTCGTTGCTGTTGCGCTTAACGCCATGACAGCCGGATTATCCAATTGCTCTATAACATCTCCCAGCCGCAAATAATCGGGTCTGAATTCATGTCCCCACTGTGAGATACAATGCGCTTCATCGATGACAAATAGATTAACCAGCATTTGTTTCAGGCGATGAATAATGTCGTCATGCTGCAAAATCTCCGGAGACAGATAAATAAGCTTATACTGATCCAGCTGCTGTAAAACACGTTTTTTCTCGCGGAGATCCATAAAGCTGTTTAACGCTACAACTGCTTTAAACCCTGTAGCCTTTAACTGTTTAACCTGATCTTCCATTAAAGAGATGAGAGGTGAAACAACAATCGTAGCACCTTTAAACAGACTTGCGGGCAGCTGGTAGCAAAGCGATTTTCCCGAACCGGTCGGCAGAATGGCAAGCACATCACGCCAATCCATTATATCATTTATAATCTCTTCCTGACCCGGTCGGAACGAAGAAATATGAAATTGGTTTTTTAACTGTTCATTCAGTTTTTCTTTTATCAAAGGAATCACCTTGTTATGATATTTTCTCGACAGCCAGTACGAGACGTATCTGAAAATAACTGATGGTTTCGTTTACTTCCTGTTTGATAGCTTTTAATTTGAAAGATGATATATTTTTTACAGCACCCTTGATTTCCGCCTGTTCCCCCGCTGTTACATATGCTTCAATCGGGAAGTTCTCGTCGTACAGTGCTATTTCAACCACATGGTCATAAATTGTATTCAACTTCAATTGACGCATTATAGCTATATCTTCTGCCGAATAATGTCTGTCCAAAAGTTCTTTTGTCTTACCCGCTGAACTGGTAATTCTCATCTCTTGTGGCAGATCTTGCAAAAAACGTGTAAACAGAGGGTATGCAGCTGTATTTCGGCTTATTATCGTCAACATGTGATGAACGATAGCGGTTCTGACTAATGGGACATCAAGCTGTTTCATTTCATAGTGATCAGCAATCTGAAAGCTGCTCATACCATAATGGTTATATCCTGTAAGACTGTCAACAAAAATATTTGCCTCCATCTCTGAAAAACATTTCAGTAATTGATAGAGCTCTTCATAAAGTTGGTTCAGAAAATTTGCCTGGAAGCGATGTGTTTGATAATACTGCCTTTTCACCCAATTCGTTGCGATTCGCTTATCGACTACAGGAATGAAATGAAAATTATTTTTTTTGCTGTTTGTCATTGTCTGAATGAGCAGAAGCAGCCGTTCAAGAAAAATAGATGCTTTCTGATAATACTCCATCCCGTTAAAATAATTTACAGGAACGTGTTTCTTCTGTTCACGTAGCCAATTTTCTCCACGGACGGTCGTCATTGCTGCGTTGGTATTGTTCAGTAACAGCATATCTTCGTCAGCCAGTTGGTGTATGTGCTCTTCAAAATCCCGTTTTTGCAGCGAGGGATATATTCCATAAAAACGATTCAATTGGTAAATATGTGAATCCTGCACCGTCTGGATTGAACGTTTTCCTTTCAATAAATGATAGACTGCAGAAATGCTGCGCCCATCTTTAAATCTGGAGCAGCAAGACATGATGATGTAATCGAACAGCAATAGAGACCCCCCTTTATATGCAGATAGACTTGCATATGTTCATATCAATGATAACACGTTGTGGCGCAGTTGAAATGTATAACTTACTTTTTTACAATAGAATGAGTGATGATAGGTTCTTTTAAGCAGGGAGAGATTAGATGCCAAAATATACGATAGTGGATCAGGAAACATGTATTGCCTGCGGGGCATGCGGTGCCACCGCCCCCAATATATACGATTATAACGATGAGGCGCTGGCTTATGTTGTTCTGGATGAGAATGAAGGAACTGCCGAGGTACCCGGGAATTTGGAAGATGATGTACTGGATGCATATGAAGGGTGCCCGACAGACTCCATTAAGGTTGCCGAAAATCCTTTCCACGGGGATCCATTAAAATATGAGGGCAGTTAGGAAAAACATACATTTCCTTTATTATAATGGTTATGGTGAGAAAAACCAACACAAAATACCAGCCTGATTCAGCTGGTATTTTGCAAATAAAACCGATTATTGGCATATTTTTCAAAGAAATGGCTGATAATCGGATATAGTAAAATAATGAACACAGCATTGCCAACAGCGTGATACATATCGAACGGCAAACCTGCCAGATAATAAGGCCAAAATTTCCCGGCGATTGAATACGTAGTCAACGATATGATAAACCCGTATAAAAATCCGCTCAAGACTGCAAACGCAACAATGATATATACCGGAATTCTCCGCGGATATTTCCCCATAAAGCCACTGATAAAGCCTATCAGAGCCCAGGAAACAACCTGCCATACAGTCCAGATTCCCATCCCCAGCAGCATATTTGATAAAAACGTTGTTAACAATGCGAGTATGATGGCTGCCGCCGGGCCTAGCAGAAGCCCGCAAATGATAATCAGTGATGTGACCGGCTGTATGTTGGGAAGAAATGCAAACACACTTCTGCCAACTACCGCAAGTGAAGCGAGCAAAGCTAGTAAAGTCAGCTTGTAAGTATTCATAAAATTATTCCCATGCCTGTAAATCGAATGTTACTTCATCACCTGGGGATAATTCATATTCGGCGGCACCGACATTTGCCATTTCGCCATTCACCTTAAATATCCACGCTTTTTGTTCGTCCTCCTCGGCGGAAACTCGTTCGATGGAAGTGATAAATTGTCCATTTTCTTCAGTTTTAACATAAAAATTCTTTTGCAGAACATCCATTAAAATAGTGCCTTCTTCAATCTCAATTTCTTTTTCTGCAATGTATTCGGAACCTTCATCTTTACTTATCGTAATCCGGATTTCATCTTCGCTGAGTTCGCCATCTGCGTTTTCATTTGTTGAAGTCCGTGTATTATTGTTGTTTGATTCGGATTGATCTTCTCCCCCGGCGCCGCAGCCGGCTATCAGTCCAATAACCACTAATATCGATGCAATCCGTAAAATCAACTTGTTCATTTACGATTCCTCCTTGTTATGTTTTAATTTGTGCTCAAAAAGGATAAAAAAAGACTTATAAGTTTTAGGCGACGCAGTTTCAAGCAGCGGAAAACAACTTAACGAAAATCAGCGATGGAAACCAAAAGCAATACTGGACTGACAACAGCAGAACAATAAAAAAGCTAACCTCCTTCATAGGTTAGCTTAAAAGACAATCGAAAATATGCTGAGTTTATATCACGTTTTCGGTTGTCCCAATCGCTCATATCCCCGAAGCATTGAAACACTAGATATTGGCAGGTCTACTGACTTGTGATTCAAGCCTAATCTAAGGCCTTCCCGTACGGAATTCCATACAGTGGTTCACCCTTATTTCGTCAATCACTTACAGTTGCGAGGACAGTTCCAGCTTTTCACTGGATTCCCTATTAAGTTCGTGTTCAAAAGGATAACAAGGACCAAGAAGTCCGAGGCGGCGTCGCTTCGAGCATCGCATGAGAAGCGGAGAAAAAGAATTTCGATGTGACCTTGTTACCGGACTTTTTGAACAACTTCTTTAAGTATTTACACCAATATCTATTTTTCTTATTAAGATTTCAGCATTATAGTATCATAAACATCTCTGTTTTTCCAGCACAACGCTAAAGTGACAGGCACTACAGCGGAACCCTAATTTCAAACGTTGTACCTTCATCCGCCATGCTTTTCACGTTGATCGTTCCCCCATGTGTTTCAACGATATTTTTTGCAATCGCAAGTCCCAGTCCGGTTCCTTTCTTCTTGCCGTTTCTCGTCCTCGATTTGTCAGCTTTATAAAAGCGTTCAAACACAAAAGGTATATCTTCTTCCGGGATGCCGCTTCCATTATCCTCTATCGACACTAGAAGCTCAGTATTTGTATTTTCAACCATCACTTTTACAAAGCCATTTTCTTCAGTATGCCTGATTGCATTATCAATAAGATTAGTGAATACTTGTTCCATCCGATCGGCGTCCACTGAAATATTGGATATGCTCAGATGGTTTTTTGAAATGAGCTGAACATTATTTTCTTCTGCCAGTCCCTTGAATTTCTTCAGGATACGCTCCAGAAATTTGCCGGCATTAACTTTTTCCTTGTTTAACATGGTCTGACCTGCTTCCATTCGGGCAAGGTCCAAGAGTTCATTAACAAGCCTTCCCATGCGAAGTGACTCTTCATGAATAATCTGCGCCAGTTCATTTTTCTCCTCTTTGGACTCAGCAACGTCATCAACGATTGCCTCACTGTAACCCTGCAGCATTGATATAGGTGTGCGCAATTCGTGAGAAACGTTGGCAATAAAGTCCTGCCGCATTTTATCCAGACGTCTCTCCTCTGTCATATCGCGAATGACGGCTACAGCGCCTCGCACATAAGATTGGTCATACAATGGTGTCATGATCATGACCCATGTTCGTCCCTGTGCATTAATTTCCCGGATCACTTCTTTTTCGTCCTGAATAACACTTTGTAAAATCCCGCTCAGTGGCTCAGGGGATTTCGGGTTATCCTCGGTTGGCTCAATACCATTTTCGTAATGGAGCTTTTCAATGAAATGTTCTGCAGGCGGGTTGGTTACCAGCATATCACCGTTTCGGTTTAAGGTTATGACCCCGTCAGCCATTGAACTGACGATACTTGAAAATTGTTCCTTTTCCTGTCTTAATGCATTGATATGAAATTTCAGCTGTCTTCCCATTCGATTAAAAGCCATTGCCAGCTCACCAATCTCATCGTGGGTTAATATCGGTACTTTTGTGTTAAACTCCCCTCGTGTCAAATCGAGTGCTGCTTCCCGCATTTTTATCAGGGGCGAAGTGATTCGCGTTGACAGGAAGAAGGCAAAAATCGTTGTTAAAATAATGGCAATCCCTGCAGCAAGAAAGATAATTTTAGTCGTTTCAGCTTTGGTTTGGTTGACAATTTCCAGCGACTGATAAATAAAAACAGCTCCATTCGGATTAATCGGTGTTCCGACAATCATTGCTTCAACATTGCTGTTGGACAGTGTTATCTCTTTTTGGACATCCTGACCATTCTTGAAGACAGACATTAAATCTTCGTCATTCCGCAGCCATTGGGGATCAAGTTTATTTAAATCATTATCAGTACTGTCAGATGTCCGGAATGTTCCATCACCATAAATGAAGATAATCCGGCTCATCGGGTCTTTTAACAGTTCCGCATTTTCCAGGGGCAGTTTTCGATCATCATATTGCTCAACCATCCGGGAGACTTTTGTTGCTGTCTGCATCATTTCTTTTTCGGCTTCATTAACATGAAAGTTTTCAAAGAATCCCAATAATAGAATTGTTAAAATAAATAATACAAAAGAAACTAGCAATAATATCGTTATTGCTAGCTTCCCGACAACACTACGCCAAAACATTATGCATCATCTGCCTCAAATTTATATCCGACACCCCAGACGGTCACAATCATATCCGCAGCCTGTTTGGAAACATAATTTAATTTTTCCCGCAACCGTTTCACGTGTGTGTCAACTGTACGCAAGTCCCCGAAGAATTCATATTCCCATACTTCCTTCAGCAGCACTTCCCGGCTGAAAACTTTATCCGGTGCTTCAGCCAGAAAGCATAATAATTCATATTCTTTCGGTGTCAGGCTAACTTCGATGCCGCCAGTTGTTACTCGATGGGCATCATAATCGATTGTCAAATGAGGGAAAACGAGCAAGTTTTTGGTTGGCTTTTCCGTTTCATTATAATGGCCGGAAGCAACGCGTCTTAAAACAGCTTTTACACGGAGAACAACTTCTCTTGGGCTGAAAGGTTTGACGATATAGTCATCACTTCCAATTTCAAATCCCTGAACACGATTGGACTCTTCACCCTTTGCCGTAAGCATGATAATCGGCGTGTCTTTTTCCTTGCGCAATTCTTTGGTCATTTCAATACCATCCATCTCCGGCATCATAATATCCAACAGTATAACTTCATAGTCAGTGTTTAGAGCCATTTCCAGTGCTTTTTTGCCGTTTTCCGCTTCTTCTACTATAAAGTCTTCTTTCTCAAGATACATTCTTACCAGCCGGCGAATTCGATCCTCGTCATCTACTACCAAAATTTTTGGCTCTGCACTCATTGATACTCCCCCTTATCCAGGTTTTGTACGGTGTTACATGAAATGATTAATGGTTAAGCATAGGAGTGTAACCCTGCCAGGATCAGGTTGACAGCGATCAGGTTAAACATAATGATCGCAAATCCTCCTACGGCAAGCCAGGCTGATCGTTCGCCATGCCAGCCTCTTGAAAGCCGCAAGTGCAAAAATGCTGCATAGAAAAACCAGGTCACCAGTGCCCATACTTCTTTCGGATCCCATCCCCAGAAGCGGTCCCAGGCAACTTGTGCCCATATGGATGCAAATATTAAACCGCCAAGTGTGAATACTGGAAAACCGATGGCAACTGAACGGGATGATATTTCATCAAGCATGTCCGGCTTAGCTTTTTTCAGGAACGGCTGAATAGCTGCTCCCACCCGTTTGCGAAGAATTAACCGGGTCAAACCATATAATACAATGCCAGTCAGTACTGACCAGATAAGCGTATTGAATTTCCTTGCTGCATCAACACCCCGCATCCAGCCCGGCGCATCAAACAATGGTTCCATCCGATCACCCGTCAGCAGCTCACCTTCATTTGGACCGGCAATCGGCGGCAAGTGATAGTCTGTTGTGGTTGTTTGACCATTGAATGAATACTCAAATTCAGCGCTGTAACCTGATAGGTTGAACGCGGTTGAAATAACACTGAAACCGATAAAAATGAACAGTGAAAGCAGGACAATTTCGAGCCATGTTGTCCGTTTGCTGCGGACGGTCTGATCAATTTGTCTTATTAAATAAATAAGACCTGCTACGAAACTGATTGATAAGATTGCCTCACCCAGTGATACGGTCGTTACATGAATATACAGCCAGTGACTTTGCAATGACGGCACTAGCGGTGCAATTTCAGTCGGGAACATACTGGCATAAGCGATTACTATTATTGCAATTGGAAGGGCAAATAACCCTAATATGTTCAACTTGTAGATAAAATAAATAATAATAAACGCAAACACAAGTCCCATTCCGAAAAATGTCATGAATTCGAAAAGGTTACTGACCGGTGCGTGTCCACTCGCAATCCACCTTGTTATAAAATAGACGATTTGTGCCAGAAAGCCGATGATAGTTATTGTGATGCCTATCTTTCCACTGACATTTTTATTATCTTGTTTCTTACTTTCTTTGATTGTCGCACCAAAGAAGAATGTCGCAATCAAATAAAGGATAAATGCTGAATACAGCATTGTACTACTTATACCAAGCAATGAATCCATTTTATATCCTCCTCCAGCTATGGGGGTTCAGTTACTCGATTTCCTGCTGGTCTTTAACCATCTTAACATTGGTATCTTCAATGATATGTTCAATATCTTTCGTTAATCCAAACCAGTTTTTATTTGTATGCCCTGCTACCATCATACCTTCATTTTCCGGATGCAGCCAAATGCGGCGGTGCTGCCAATACATGCCCTGAATGACACCTATCATGAAAATTGCTGCGCCGATGATAAATAATGGGATCGTATAGTCACGTTTGACCGATAAACCGCTGGCGTACCGCATCTCAAAGTTTTCGATCCCCAACTTATAATCATTTTCACCGGTGGCATCAACGTTTTTTCCAATGCCGACAAAACTCATTTCCGATTCTTCATTACCTGGCGGATTTACGCTGAAAACGAAAGCCGGATTTCTGGGGTAATTTGTTTTGGATCTTGGTTCGCCCTCCTCCATTTCATAATCCGGGTAATATTGACTGACGGTAACACTAAAACCATTATTCAGTTTATACGTATCTTTCGGGTTACTCAGGTTGATCTTGAACGACCCTAGTGATGCCTCATCTGGATCATTTTTTTTATGAATTTTAAATGTCATACTGTTAAATTCATTTTGCTGGTAACCGGATTGATAAATGGTATAGCCATCAAATTTAAGTGGATGATTCATCTTAATCTTTTCTTCTTTCACTTTCTTGAGTTCGGGCTCAGCACCAGCGATTTTTTCCCCGGTTTCTTTATAAATGACAGCGTTTGTCTGAAAGTTTTTTTCAACCATTCCTTCCTGCGCAATCGCCTCTTCAAACCGTTTATCATCTTCGTCATAAGTTTCCAGGATAAATTTCTCATTCTTGATGTGATATTCACCGTCTGTACCGGGAATAACCGTTTGTTCACCTTCCCGGACCCAAACATATTCATCCATATACATAAACGGCGTCATTCGCAATAATGCAGCAATCAGGACAAGAATCAGACCAATATGATTTACATACGGTCCCCAGCGCGAGAATCGGCCCTTCTCTGCCAATATATGACCATTTTCCTCATATACCTTATACCGCTTTCTCTTTAATGCGGATATCAGTTTTGCCTTTTCGTCATCCGTTACGTGATCTGTTTCACTGAACAAACGCTGACGTTTCAAAAATTGTGTATGGCGCCTGGGCCGTTGTCTTTTCAATGCTTTGTACAACGGCACGAACCGGTCAATACTGCATATTACAAGTGAAATCCCAATTAATGCAATCAGCAGCAAATACCACCATGAGCTGTATAAATTATGAAACCCGAGCTGATAATAGATTTGCCCCAAAATTCCATACTGTGCTTCATAATATATAGACGGATCGCGTGACGCGGCTTCTGCAGGTATGTATTGTTCCTGGGGAAAAATCGTTCCAAGACCCGAAGCAATTAAAGCCAGAACGATGAGCCAAACCCCGACTTTTACCGAGGAAAAGAAATTCCATGTTTTATCTATAATCGATTTATTGTAGGTCTGTGATCGGCGGGCACTTCCGTCATACCGCATATTGAGCAATTTGCGTTTATCATTGCCATCGATATGCTGGTTCTTTTCAACCGGTTTACCGCATGCCTCACAAAGTACTGTTCCCTCCGGATTAACGTGTCCGCACTCACATTTAATTTTATCCATTCGTATCCCTCACAATTAACACATTCCTTTAATGTTCCGGTTGTATTTGCTGCAAGTAGCCCTCAATCTTGTCCAGCGTCAGGCCGCCTTCAACAACTTCTTCAATTTCCCCGTCAGGATTAATGAAAAACGTGCTTGGAAGCGGCCCGACATTATAGGCGTTCATCACTTCTTTATTGGAATCATATGGTACAGGGAATGTCAAATCGTATTTATTTATAAATTTATCGACAACAAATTTAGTCGTATCAAGATTAACAGCAACGATTTCAATACCTTTTTCTTTATACTCTGGATAAAGGGATTGCATATAAGGCATCTCGTCTTCACAAGGCTCACACCAAGTGCCCCAAAAATTCAGCATAACACCCTTGTTTTCCAATTCGCTCAATTGAACAGTCTCACGTTCGTTATTTTCGTTTATCTGTTCAAGTTTGAAATCGGGTGCTTGGGTTCCGGCGCTAACAGTTGTTTCATCCTTGGTTAAATTGGTCACTAAAGCATATACGACAGCGATGAGCAATACTGCCAATACAATGGTTCTGAAAATAAGCCGATTTCTTTTTTTCTGTTTTTTATTTGATTTTAACTGGTTTTTATTCATGATTGCTCACTCCCTACGCCATTATACCACGTAAACAGTATGATAAATTTGTCTATTAATCAACAATTTGATTACTCGCGGAAAGCCGTATCCTTTTAACTTCATGGGGAGTAAGCCGGCGGCAATCACCCGGTTGCATCCCCTTAAGTGTTAACAGACCATATCTTTCCCGTTTCAATTTGGAGACGGGATAGCCAAGTGCATCCATCATCCGTCTTATATGCCGGTTTTTTCCTTCACGAAGGGTCATTTCGATAATCATATTATTTTTTCGCGTGTCCGTTTCAAGGATTTTATATCTGACGATTTTTAATAGTTCATTGTCTGAACGGATGCCTTTGCGCAATTTATTAAGCTCATGCTTATCCGGGATTCCGTTTATTTTTGCAACGTAGACTTTATCAATGCCATATTTGGGGTGCATCAGGAGATTGGCAAAATCACCATCGTTTGTTAATAACAAAATACCGGACGTATCGTAGTCCAGCCTGCCTATGGGATAAATACGCTCCGGGACTTCTCCAAGGTAATCTGTAACAACCTTTCTCCCTTTATCGTCTTTAATGCTGGAAATGACACCCCTTGGTTTATACAGCAAGTAATACACGGGTTCTTCCTTTTCCAGCTGTACTCCCTCCACTTCAATCTTATCCTGAGGGCTGACTTTTGTTCCCAATTCCTTAACTTTTTTATTATTTACCTTTACTTTCCCGTCAACAATCAGTTTTTCGGCTTTTCTGCGGGATGTTACTCCGCTTTGGGCGATCACTTTCTGTAGTCGTTCCAATGAATTTGTCATCATATCACCATTTTTCTTTAATCTCACCATAATAATAGCGTTAACTATATGTTAACGCTACTCTTACAGTTTATCCAAATATTAATGTAACAATAATAACCGAAGCAATTATACCAACAAGGTCAGCTAATAGTCCAACTTTAAGCGCGTACCGCATTTTTCGGATGCCGACTGCACCAAAATAGATGGTTAATATGTACAGGGTTGTATCTGTACTGCCTTGCATAGTTGATGCGAGTCTCCCTATGAACGAATCAGGCCCGTATGTCCCGATCAGTTCTGTCGTCATCCCCAGTGCAGCTGTTCCGGAAATAGGTCTCACCATTGCCAGCGGGATGATTTCCGGTGGTATGCCGATGAATATCAGAACCGGCGAAATCAGCTGAATAAATGCATCCAGGGCACCCGAACTTCGGAGTATTGATATAGCAACAATCATGCCTACTAAAAAGGGGAGTAAAGAAAATGCCATTTTGACACCGTCTTTCCCCCCCTCGACAAACGTTTCATAGGTTGGCACACGCTTCCACGTTGCAGTAACGAGCACAATCAGAAGGAAACATGGTATCAGCCAGATGCTGATCAAAGTAATAATGCCCAAAATCTATCTCCCCCTTATGCTTCGGTAATAGAAGATTCGATCAATAATTAGCGCACTGATTGACGAAATGAGTGTTGCTAAAATAGTTGTACCGACAATCTCGGTTGGCAAATCAGAATCATATTGCATTCGGATGGAAATGACTGTCGTTGGTATTATTGTCAAACTGGAAGTATTTAAGGCAAGAAATGTGATCATTGACCTTGACGCAGTGTCCGTTCCGCTCAGCTCCTTCATTTGTTCCATGGCTTTAATCCCCATCGGTGTTGCTGCATTGCCCAGACCAAAAATATTTGCCGTAATATTGGATAGTATATACCCCATTGCGGGGTGATCTTTTGGTATATCGGGAAAGATTTTTGAGATAACCGGTCTGAATATGTTGGCAAGCAATCGTAATATCCCGGCTTCCTCAGCCACTTTCATGACACCCAGCCAAAATACCAGTATGCTGATCAGGCCGATGGATAGAGTAACAGCTTCTTCCGCGCTTTCAAATAAGGCTTTATTAACTTCATCCATCGTCCCATTAAACATGGCATAAACTATCCCGGTAACTGCCATTAAGGCCCAAATGATATTAACCATTTGGATCAAACCCGGTTATCGATTGATATACTGATACGATATCGTTCAGAAAAGCTGATTCGTGACGTTTCGAATATATTGGGGTTTCTGTTACTGGCACAGCATCCACAAAATAAATCGTCTTTCCGATTACATCTTCGGCTGCACTGGTATTATCCTGCAAGATAAAAGATTTGCTTCTGATTTCTTTTTGTTCGTTTTTTTGCAGCGGCAATGTTATATCCCGGTGGAGGTAGCCGGTAACCTTATTACCGGAGTCTGTCATTTGATAAATGGTTTCCCCCTTTTGATCAATTGTGGTCATATCATAGTTATCAAAACCCCAATCAAACATTCCTATATGGTCACGCCAATCATCAGGTCCATCTAAAGTAACTGCAACCAGTTCCATATCACCTTTTAAGGCGGAACTTACCAGTGTCCTTCCGGCAATTCGGGTGAATCCGGTTTTCCCCCCGTTTGTATGTTCATACATTCCGGTCAGTAATTTATGTTTATTTTTCCAGGAATAGGCCCTCTTCTCCGATTTATAGCGTCGAGTTTTGGTGATCTCTCTGAAAGTGTCATTGTCCAGCGCATAACGCATTAAAACAGCCATATCATAGGCTGTTGAGTAATGATTATCAGAATCGAGCCCATGCGGGTTATCAAAAGAAGTGTTTGTCATACCAAGCCACTGTGCTTTTTTATTCATTAAATGGACGAAACCTTCCAGGCTTCCGCCAACATGCTCGCTTATGGCTACGGCCGCATCATTGCCGGAACGCAGCATTAATCCATAAACAAGATCTTTCAACTTCATTTTTTCGCCTTCTTCCAAATAAATGGACGAACCGATAGTATTAACTGCACGATTGCTGATCGTTACAGATTCATTCAGTTCACCGGACTCAATGGCAATGATTGCTGTCATGATTTTTGTGATACTCGCTATTGGCTGCTGTTCATGTGCCTGTCTTTCGAAGAGCACCCTGCCTGATGATTGTTCAATCAAAATCGCATTATTTGCTGATACCTTTGGATTTGCTTGTCCGGAAGCTGGATAAAAAAGACTGCTTATGAGAAGACAGACAAGTGTTATTGCGGCATAACGCATACATTTTCCTCCTGCAGACGATTGGTTTTCTTGTACAGCTTATGCGCCTCCTGCTGAAGGATATGCTAATAATAACCGAATTATCATGACTCGAGCCGCAAACTTAAAAGCTCATGTAAAAAGGGACAGGGACAAAAGCATTTTATCAATCAAAAATCCGAACGATGGTTCAAAATTCTTCAGTTAGATTTCGAATCAGTTCGGATTTTTCTTTTTATAGTATAATTCGTTTCCATCTTAACCAGCGAAGCATTTTTCCGCAGCGGTGGTTAAGATTTACCCATACATTTCACTTAAATATTCCAGTTATCATTCGTCTTTAATGTTAAACGTTTTAGTTATGTCCCAGCCCCTTCTGATTGAAATAACGAAATTTACGTATGATCGTGATCATCCATATGTTCCGTGAATTTTTCAAAAAAAAGATCAGTCTCCTGTTCAAGCTGATCGGAGTCGATATCTTCAGGGAGGGGTGGCAATTCTTCAAGTGATGTTAATCCAAAATAAGTCAGGAAGTCTTTGGTTGTTGCAAACAGCATGGGCCGTCCTGAACCATCTTTTCTCCCAATTTCCTCAATCAATGATCTGGCAATCAATGTCTGTACAGGACGGTCACTTTTAACACCGCGTATATCTTCAATTTCGGTTCTGGTAATTGGCTGCTGATAAGCAATGATTGCCAATGTTTCCAGGGAGGCCTGTGACATCCTTGTCGTCTGCGGTGTTTCAAGCAGCTTTTTAAAATATGGGCTATGTTCAGTTTTTGTTGTCATATGGAATACTTCATGAGATTGCATTAAATGCATTCCGCGCTCCGGGCTGTTATAATCATTCTTTAATTCTTCCAGTAACCGTTCGATTATATGCTCAGGTATATTCAAAATCTGTGCTAATTGCTTCGCTGTAATGCCCTCATCACCACTGGCAAATAATAAGCCTTCTGTAATAGCCTTCAGTTCACTGAATTCCACGATTTCTCCCCCATATAAAAAACATACAATTGATCAAAATGATTCTCCTGCTCACATGTTACTTCATTACTTTTCATCAGCTCAAGTATTGCCATAAATGTAACGACGATATGAGAACGGGAAGGGTAGTCAAACAGCCGGTCAAATGATATTCCTTTTTCCGAGTACTTTACTAAATCAAGAACTTCAGCCATTCGCTGCTCAATTGGAATACCGCTGCTTTTAACTTTTGTTTCCAACGGTTCATTCCATTTCTTGCGCTCGAACATTTTTCCTAAAGCATCAAGCATATCATAAATGGATACATCGCCTTTGGTTACAGGCTGAGTGGTTTCATAATTCTCGAATACGACAGGCGGTCTTGTGAAAATCTGATTAGCTTCCATTTCTCTGTCCTGCAATTTTTGGGCTGCATCTTTATATTTTCGGTATTCAATCAAACGCTGCATCAATTCTTCCCGCGGGTCTTCCATATATTCATCATCCGGTTCTTCTATTTCCTGTTTTGGCAGAAGCATCTGGCTTTTCATAGCAAGCAAAGTAGCAGCCATTACCAAATACTCACTGGCGATATTTAATTCAAGACGCTGCATTGTATGAATATAATGCATATATTGTTCGGTTATCTGAGCCACAGGTATATCATATATATCAATCTCATACTGATTGATTAAATGGAGCAAAAGATCGAGAGGACCTTCAAAGGCATCCAATTTCACTTGATATGGCTGATTCACAACAGTTCTCCTTTCATTTACGGCAAATGAAGATTTAATCTGCCTTAACACGCAGTCAGCTGAATAAAGTTTCATTGATCTGAAATAAACGCCCATACAAATTGATGACTGTTGTCATAAGTTATTAACGTAAGATAAATGTTACCAAAAAAACATTTATTCGTTAAGCAAAAAAAGGAGGAGTACCATTATGAGTTATAACTATGGCGGAGGGTTTGCGCTGATCGTTGTATTGTTCATCCTTCTGATTATTGTCGGTGCTGCATGGATGTAATCATATCCTGCTGGGCGGCAGCACCACTCAGCAAGTATTTACAAACAAAAGCCAGCTCGATAAAGGAGCTGGCTTTTGTTTAGTTACTTTCTTCGTTTCCCTGCTGTTCCTGTTCAACCGATTTATTCAGGAATTGCTGTATCGATTCATCAGCACAGACTGCATACTTATCACCAAACATATCCTGTATTTCCTTCACCATCATTTTGCCGATTCCGGAATTTCGATGTGAAGGGTTAACAGATATGTGCTGGACAACCGCGTCAATATCATTCTCAATGCGCACACCGATTGCACCCAGTACATCTTCATTCTTCCAGAGGAAAAGATGCCAATCCGGGTTGGTCTCATATTCTTTGATGGTCTGCTGCAATTTTTTTACATCTTTCCCTTCAGGCATGAAAGATAATAATCCCATCGCAATCTTTTCATAATTTTTTTTATAACGAATAAACATAAATATCCCTCATTATGATAGTAACTTACCAATCAAAAAGAGCTGATCATACCCAATATGAATGATTCCCTCAACCACTTTGGGCAAAAGTTTGTATATATAGTTATGCAGCATCATGCTTTATTTGTCAACATTGACCCCGGCCATACTCCCAAAAAGCTTTTTGTTAAATTCAACCAATGGTTGAATTCCCAAATTATATCAAGGATTAGAAGAATTAAATCCGCAATCAATCCCCTTTATTCAGACTCAAATCTAATTTTATCCTTTATCATCATTTCCATATTTTCACATAAACATACACGTGCTTATTTTTGTCTGATAGCTTCATAAATTGTATAACCATCCGATTGTTTATCCTTAAAACGGAATGGAATGATATTAATGAATGCTATCCATAAATTAAATAATAACATTAACAATAAATAGCTGCCGGGATATACAATATATAATAGGGCGCAAATACATGCAGCCAACAAACTGCTGAGCGGCCCGAAAATAGCTATCTTGATGCGTTCGCCCGGCTGATAAGGCACTTTCCGTTCACTGAGAGCCATTCCTCCAACAAAGAAGAATAAGCGGATTACAATATGCATTTGTTTCCATATCGTGCGATAAACAATGTTGCCTGCGCCTATCGTCAATGAGACTTTATCAGCTCCGACTGATTTTGCCCCAATTAGATGGCCCAGTTCATGGATTGCCGTCCCTGCCGGAGCAACGACGAAAATAAGGTACAGGAATATATAAATATTCATACATATCTATTATTCTGTTGTCACTTTCACTTCTTTCATAACATCGCCATTTTTCATTGCTTTTGCAAAGTCAACCCCTGAGGTTACCTGACCAAAGACAGTGTGGACATCATCCAAATGCGGCTGTGGTTCATGCACAATAAAAAATTGGCAGCTCCCGGTATCTTTTCCGGCGTGAGCCATTGAGAGCGATCCTTCCGCATGTTTGTGCGGGTTGCCTTCCGTTTCACATTTAATAGTATAGCCGGCATTACCGGTGCCGTTTCCGTTGGGACAGCCGCCCTGACTGACAAACCCGTCAATTACCCGGTGGAATGTTAATCCGTCATAAAAATTGCTGTTGGCCAGCTTTTCAAAATTTGCTGCAGTGTTCGGTGCTTCATTTGGATAAAGTTCGAATTCTATTTTATGTCCGTTTTCCATTAATATATATCCTTTTTTCTGCATCGTTCATATCCCCTTTTTTCTATTCTTACATCATTTTAGCTGACCTTTCCGCAGAAAACAACAACATTATTCGTATGAAATATCATTTTTTACGACATCGTGATATGTTTCACGCTTGACTACCAACTGATCCTGGCCATTTTCTACAAAAACTACAGCTGCTTTCGGAAAACGATTGTAATGGTTAGCCATTGAATAGCCATACGCTCCTGTTGAAAATACAGCCAAAATATCGTTGCTTTCAACAGCCGGAACCGGGAGATTCCACATAAGCATATCGCCCGATTCGCAACACTTGCCAGCTATTGAAACCGTATCTGTTACCGGCTTTCGCGCTTTGTTTGCCAATACGCCTTCATACTTCGCATTATAAAGAGCGGGGCGTATATTATCGGTCATTCCCCCATCAACAGATACGTAATTGCGGACACCGGGGATCTCTTTTATGGAACCAACCGTATATAAGGTTATCCCCGCATTACCTGCAATAGCACGCCCGGGCTCAATCCATATTTCAGGCAGAGGCAGATTGAAGTAAGCTGCCTGCTCCTCAACAACGGCCGATAATTCTTTCACATGCGCAGAATAGTCAAGCGGTTCATCTTCCTGAATATAGCGGATCCCAAAACCGCCCCCGAGATTGAGAACTTCTGGAGTATAATCATACTTTTCATGCCAATCGGCCAATTTCTGAAAGAGAATCTTTGCCGCAAGCAGCAACTCTTCTGTTTCAAATAATTGTGAGCCAATATGGCTGTGCAATCCTTTGAATTGAATATGTTCGCTGCGCTGTAATTGTAAAAAAGCCTCATCTGCCTGCCCCTTAGCCAAATTAAAACCGAACTTGGAATCCTCATTGCCGGTAACAATATAATCATGCGTATTTGGTTCAATGCCAGGAGTCACACGCATTAACACATCTATATCCTTATTTTTTCGCTGAAGAATATTATTGATCAGTTCAATTTCGTGAAAATTATCGACGACTATACAGCCTATATCATATTCGACGGCCATTTCCAGTTCATCAACACTTTTATTATTGCCGTGCATATGTATTTTGTCTGCGGGGAAGCCAGCTTCCATCGCCGTGTACAGTTCTCCCTGTGATACCACATCAAGACTTAATCCTTCCTGCTTGATAACCTGAAGCATTGCAACAGATGAAAAAGCTTTGCTTGCATATGCTACTTGCGACCGAACTCCAAGTTCCTGAAATGTGTCGACAAACGCACGGCAATTTTCCCGTATTAAAGAAACATCGTAAACATACAACGGTGTGTCGTATTTTTCTGCCAAGACTACGGAGTCAATTCCCCCTATTTCCAGATGTCCTGCTTCATTTAAGTTAAATGGATGATAGTCCAATATCATACTAAATTCCCCCGATTGATCCTGATTGACCATTTTAAAATTCAGAAAGCCCGATAGCCGTTTTACCTCAATGCGGATACCGGAGCTTTCATATGTTAAAGGCATCTTGCAGATCACTTAAAGTGTAAAAATACTTTACCACATAAAAGCCAAAAACAAAAGCGGAAGCCCCGGAGTCAAACACCCTCCGTCCTTTTGCATCCATCGCCCTTCAGAAAGCTGAATGATGAACCTAAAATATCCTCTTTACGTCTTTGGCTGTCTGTAATCATTTTTAGGGTGGACAATACTTGGGCGTCTATTTGAATATGGAATTGGAATCCGGAATAGAATTTGGAGCATTCCGTATGCATCGAACGGAATAAATGGCCACAAGTAAGGTGTCTTCAATGATTTTAACTGAACTAAATAGAGTACATATAACGTAAAACCGACTGTGAAGCCAATTGAACCAAATAGAGCTGTAGCCACTATTAAAAATAACCTGGCGATTTTATTAGCAACACCCAATTCATAACTCGGCGTAACATATACACCAATCGCACTTATCGATACATACAAAATAATTTCAGGTCCGAAGAGCCCGACGTCGATAGCTATCTGGCCGATTAAAACGGCAGCAATCAGTCCCATTGAGGTTGCCAATGCCGTTGGTGTATGAATGGCTGCCATCCGCAAAAATTCAATTCCCAAGTCTGCAAGGATGATTTGTATCGCAACAGGGATAGTCCCTTCTTCCTTAGGTCCGATAAACGAAAGTTCTCCTGGTAATAACGACGGATCCATTACAAACAAAAGCCATAAAGGCAATAGAAATGTCGATGCCATAATGGCTATGAACCTTATCCAGCGCATAAAGCTCCCGATCAGCGGCGTCTGACGATATTCCTCGGCATGCTGCATATGATGGAAAAAGGTTGTCGGCAGGATAATGACACTCGGCGACGTATCAACAATTAATACGATATGTCCTTCCATTAGATGGGTGGCTGCAACATCCGGACGTTCGGTATATCTGACTAATGGATATGCCTTCCATTTGCGTCCGGAAATAAATTCCTCCAACGTTTTATCTGTCATCGTAATGCCATCAATTTCAATCTGTTCCAATTTTTCTTTCGTAATTTTAATCAGATCCCTGTCAGTCACATCATCGATATAACATAAGCAAATATCCGTTTTTGACCTTTCACCGACCTTCAGCATTTCATGACGAAGCCTGGCATCGCGGATTCGCCTTCGTGTCAATGCCGTGTTTTCGATAATATTTTCAGTATAGCCATCACGGGATCCTCTGACAACATGTTCCGTATCAGGCTCTTGTGGCGTGCGACCCGGATAATTACGGACATCCACAATAAACGCATATTTTATTCCATCAATGAAGATAACAACTAAACCTGATAACATCTGATCGACAACCTCATCCAGAGATTGTGTTCGTTCCACCTGCTGATAAATGATCCGGTTTTCAACGATTTCCGGTACTTTTTTCTTGTTAATTTCATCATCATTGATTTGAACAAGCTGACGCATAATTTGCTGTACTACCGAAGCATCACAAAGTCCGGTAACGTAATATAGTTGAATTTTTGTTTTTAAAACGACTAATTCGCGAAAACCAAGGTCAAACGATGTGTCCAGCCCAACGTTATCCTTCATGTATTGCTTGTTTTTATCTATTTTTGCGTAAATCGGACTTTTATTTTGGTTCTGACTCATAAAATTCAACGCTCCACTTATTCTTATTTAATATCAGGTAACTTATTTCACAAATATCGTCCATTGAAAAAGGGAACCTGCGATTTTTCCAAATACTATTGCCATTAATAACCACAACAATTTATCTTCCATTCGAATACGTTTTGATAAAATTGGAAATACATTCAGTACCTCAGTCAAAGCAGCTGCCAGCATTCCATTAAACACCCCGTGAAAAGACCCCCATAGTACGAGCAGAATCAGCGGTTGATCCCAAGATACATCTGCAAATGACATGAATATCCCAAATAATGATCCAAGAATGATGCTCGCGATATAAACGGGTATCAGTCTGTCCGTCTTACTCAACTGGATCAATCTCGGTATGATCCCCAATACTGTTAAAAAAGCAACAAAACCGCCCCCGACGGCTACACCAGCAGCGAACCCAATCATTACTTCCACTAGATTAATCAAGATGCTTGTTATCATTTAACGTGTTCTCATAATGGGCGAGATACTGATCCATGTTCTGCTGGTAATTGAAGATTTCAACTTCAAGAGGGCTGGGTTCCTCATTGATCCGCTTGCTGAACCAGTGGTTAAAAAACAAGAGCATTCCGAATCCAAGTCCAAGTGAGTACGGTATCTGAATCCATAAGGGATACTGGTTCTTTTCGCCTGTCAGTAAGTAATGGAGTTTTTGCTGAACCTCCTGCATACTGACATCGTAATGAAAATTGATAATCGTCATGGCAGTGCCAATAAACAGAAGCAGCCAAACAATTGCTGTAATCATAATGTTTGGCGATTTTTTATGTTTTTGTATCCGTATAATTGTATGCGAAGGTCCGACAAGCTGAAATTCAAGTTTTCGATAATGTGTGTTTAAGTGATCAATGACTAAGAAACTGTCCACGACCACTACATTCAGATCTTTCTTTGTAATACGATAGATCGGCGTTTTTTCCAATTCATTTTTTAATGGGGATGCTGTAGAAATGCAGGCAATATCCTTCAGGTTAATTTTCTTCAAATGTGGCAGTTCGATACTCTTCTTCATGCGCAGATATACAATCTCTGACATCCAGGATACACCTTCTTTACGATGTTGTATGAAATAGTATTTGTTAAAAGCGGAAGAATTATCACAGAATCAGCCGACTTATACTGGATTTAAATTCTAATAAAAACAAATCAGCATATTATTTCTATTGAGGTTCTTTTGGAAAGGCCGTTTTCAAAAAGCTTATTGTTTTCAACACAAAATCCATATACTGCGACATAATGACATAATGGTTGAGTGGAGTGACACCACTACGGAAATACACTCTGCTTTCCGCGGACATCTCCAGTTGAAGGGTTAAAGCATGATCCATCGATACGTGGCAAAGAGCGCCATTGAACGTAATTTTATAGAAAACAGTCTTTGATTAAGATGTATAAAAGGCAGGCTGGTATTAGTGAAAATAAAGTATTATTTTGTAGCCTATTTCATTTGCATTTTTCTTATATTACTGTTCGTAGCATTCATATCCGTATCCAAGAATCAAAATGGAATTTTTCATTTCGCCGCTATTAATGAATTGACGGAATCTGACTTGATATCAGAATCATTCGTGCTTATGATGGGTTCGGAAGTTCCTCAGCTGAGGGACAATTTAAATGAGAATGATATCAAGCCGCCGGATTTTTCTTCTTTAATGTTTGCTTTCACATCAGGAATAACACCCAAAAATTTCACAAGTCTGATTGAACTCGAACTGCCGGGAATGAAATCTTTTTTCAACGGGGTGCATCTGCAAGGAGAAGAATTTGATTTGACGGCGATGCCGGTGGAATCACCCCCGCCTGATTTTGAAAAACTGCTGAAAGAGGACTCCTCTGGAAATCAGCCTGAGAAGGAAGATGGGACTGGTCAGGAAACATCCGATGCAGAGGTATTTATTTATCATAGTCATGCCTGGGAGGCTTTTTTGCCTTTACTTGACGATAAAGAGAAAAAGCCGAGTGAAGCTTCGAGTACAAATAGTAAGCAAAATATTGTGCTTGCAGGTTCTATGCTTGCCGATCAATTGGAGAAAAGAGGCGTAAGTACACTTCATGATAAAACCAATGTTACAGCGAGTCTTAACGAAAAAGGCTGGGGCCCCGGTGATTCATATAAATTTTCCCGGCAGTCCGTTAAAGAAGTCATGGCCTCGAATGACAATGTAAACTATATAATTGATATTCACCGTGATGCTCTGCGTAAAGATCAAACGACAGTAACAATTGACGGAAAAAGTTATGCTAAATTGTTCTTTATTGTGGGAGTCGGCCATGAGGATTACGAGAAAAACTTCCAATTTGCAAAGGAATTGCATAATCTGATTGAACAGAAATATCCTGGACTCAGTAAAGGCATATATGAAAAAAGCAAATCTGATGGGAACGGTATATACAATCAGGATATCTCGGGGCGTTCACTTTTAATCGAATTCGGAGGGATTGATAATAATCGCGAGGAACTCAGAAATACAGCTGAAGCCATGGCGGAAGTCCTCAGTGAACATCAAAAAGATGCTGTAAAAGTCAACAGTGCAAATTAAGAAGCCAAAACTGTGAACAAAGGCTCGGGGCGCCCGTTTAGCGACGTACGGACTACGTTCAGCGCTGCAGGTGGGTCGGCGTTGCCGCGCATCGCGGCGGTTTTAGCCGATCTGCCTCACTGGCCGCAGGAGATAAAGGAAACATGCCCCCTCATAGGGGGTATGCCGACGTTGGGCGCAAAGCCCGGGTTTAAGTCGGCCTTCCTTGGACTTCTGGAATCGCTGTTGACTTATCGGACGGAGGTGAAGGAAGTCACGCTACAGCTTTAGCGCTGGAGCCGGACGTGGCAATTTTCGATAAAGCATTCGTAGAGCCAAAAATTTATGCTTTTTTATATAATTAAAAAACCTTTTTTCTCAATTAAGAAAAAAG
>NZ_DATGTT010000066.1:0-7042 GCF_035301675.1 Lentibacillus sp.
ATTGACACCGATCAATCTCTTTCATGGCTTGCTTTCAAATTGATACAGGGTTTCATTGGTCTTCCGTCAAAAACAGATTCTGACATCCGACCTCTTACCTCTGACATCTTTGTCATACTGGTTGTTTTGTTCAGTTTTCAAAGATTAATTTCCGCCGCCGTTTTTTAGCGACGATTTATAATTTACCACGGTTACAGCAAAATGTCAATAACTTTCATAGCATTTTTTAATGTGAAATTTGTTGCCGAAAAGTGTGGTGTTTTGCTGACAACAAAAAATAATATAGCATAATTATTCGCTTCGTTCAATAGAAAAACAAAAAAATCTCAACTAGAAATTGTAAGTTGGTACTCAAACAGTATTTAATCCCAAATAAGCTGCAATTGCAGGGGCGTTATACACGATATGAACAAACAAAAAAACAATAGCCAACTCTGTGCAGCAGCGGATATTATTGAAGCAGCGAGGTTCCCGGTCTTGAAACCGGGCGCCTTCGCGGAAAATAAGCACCCCTTCATTGCAATCCTTATCTCTTATTAATAGAGCCTTGGGCAGGGTTATCGGCCGCCCGCATTATTGGTTGCCGGTGCGCTTAGGCATATACTTCATGCATTCCTCTTTGTTCGCAATTCGGCGATATAAATTAAATACGGTCTGATACCGCTCCTTCATTGAACTTTTGACCATTTGGTCGATCCGATGATCTTCCATATCCATTAATAGTTCTTCTAATTCTCGTTTTATTAAATATTCCATTTCTCTTTGTTCTTCATCATTAATTAAAAATCCAAGCATAGTACCACCTGACCTTCCAGTTCTGAAATAATAGCTGTTCCCATTTGTCCTTTATCCCGCATGTAACCGGGATCAGGACCCCACCTCAAATGTTCGAGTATACAATGAAAGATGTGGGGGTCGTCCGCCAGTAAATATGTCCGATATCATCTGACAATCACTGAAGGAGGGATAACAGACTCGCGACCGATTGCGAACTTTATAAATTAATAATCCAAATAGGATCCACAGACTTTACCATTCCCCGAATTATTATTTTTATATCCTCTTTTTTAAAGTTTCATCTATTCTCCTCGTGTATTTCAGTAGAATAAACCAATTCACTGGATGAAGTTTCACTTTATTCCTATACAGCTTGTTCATATTAAGCATTTTCGTTCATAGAATACATTAAGGAATGCTTGAGAGGAATGATATAATGGATCATTTTTATGTGATGACGTTTAAGAAGTGGAAACGCTATACAGTCGTCATATTATTGGCACTGTTTGCTGCCATGTTTCTTTGGTTTGAACGTGATGGGGCATTTTCGGTGCTATCCGATAGCGAACCATCAGCTCTGACAAAAGGTAATGCTGATGAATCAGATATTGCATTAACATTTAATATCAGCTGGGGAGAAGAAAAGGTTCATGACATTCTGGAAAAACTGGAACAACATCAGGTACAAGCCACTTTTTTTGTGAGCGGTGAATGGGCTGAGCGGCATCCAGAGATTTTGGAAAAAATAACAGAGCAGGAACATGAACTTGGCATGCTGGGATACCGCTACAAAAGTTACCTCGATCAGGAGCTTGAAGAAGTACGAAATGATTTATTGGAAGCAAAGGAAGTATTCGGCAAGCTTGGTTATGAGGATATGAAGCTTTTGCGACCTCCAAGCGGGCAATTTAACAAAGAAATTATTGAATTAGCTGAGGATCAGGATTTTACCGTCACGCATTGGAATGTCAACCCTAATGATTGGCAAAATCCAGGGACGCAAAAAATCACAGATATGGTTATGAAGCAGACAACCAACGGGGATATTATTTTAATGCATGCATCGGACTCTGTTAAACAGACAGCTGAAGCCCTCGAGACAATACTGCCTGGCTTGAAAAGTAAAGGATTTAAACTCGTAACAATATCCGAGCTGATCAACCAGGCACATGCCGAATCAAAACTCGCTGAGTAAGACCAAAGGCTGAAGCCCCAGCCTCCGCTGCAGTGCAGCCGCAAAAAAAGCCCCAATGTGTTCAGGGCACATTGGGGCTTTTTGTTATGCCTTATTCGTGTTTGCTTTAGCGGAATAATTTGCTTTGGATTTGTTTCCCGATTTTTCACTTCCCGTTAAACGGTGTAATATAAGCAGCTGATACGTATTGCATGCGAGCAGTGGTATGATCATCAGCCAGGCATAATCTGTACCGCTTGTGCGCAGACCCGGTACCCACTCGACTGACGTAATGACAACCATCAAAAACAGAGCCGGAATAAATGCTCTCCGGTTCGTCTCACGCGCTTTAATTTCCGATATAATCCAGCCGTACCCCAGAAAGGCAGCAGCCATCAAAATAAACCAAAATATCGAAACGTCGCCACCCGAAGCATTATATGGAAAATAAACCAAATCAAACACAACAAATGCAATCAGCAGCACTTGAACCGTCGGCCAAAACGTCCGAAACAAGCTGAGTCCGAACCGGTTTATAAATAAATACGCAAAAAATCCGGTTTGACTGATAACACTAAATACAAAACCCAGCCCGAGAAAAAAGAGAATGACACCGAATAGTTCAAACGCATTAAATGGGTCAATATTATTTGTATAGTATGCCGGTTTGACAAAAAAGCTGGTAATTAAGCCTGCCACCCCGCCGATCATTAACGTTTTTAAAAACAATCCAGTCCATTTTCGACTATTCAAAACACATTTCCTCCTAAAAAGTATGTTCCTTATTCACCGTATATTTTAGCATGAACGGGCTCTTTTTACCTTTATATATACATATTTTTTCGTGTTTTGACACATATTAACCACAACAGGAAGGAGGATTTGAACATGTTTCGAATCGCTTTAATTTCCCTTTTCCTGCTTTTCACTCTATTCATCTCCGGTTGTGCCGGACAAGGGGCCTCCGGTGAAGAAGCCAATTATGACACAACAAAAAAAATGGTTGTTGACATATTACAAACAGAAGACGGAAAGAAAGCTCTTCAGGAAATCATGACCGACAAGAAAATGAAACAGCAGCTTATAATGGATTCAGATGCTGTAAAAAAATCTGTGGAGGAAGTGCTTTCTTCGGATAAAGCGACTGACATGTGGAAGAAGTTATTTGAAGATCCGGCATTTGTTAAAACATTTTCCCAGTCCATGGCCGATGAACAAAAAAAGCTGATGAAAGATCTGATGAAAGACTCCGAATTCCAGCAGCAAATGCTTGATCTGATGAAAGACCCCCAGATGACCGAACAGATGACCAGTGTGATGAAAAGTCAGGAATTCAGCAAGCACCTGGAAAAGAAAATTCAGCAAACACTTGAAACGCCGCTATTCCAGGAAAAAATAAGCCAAATACTGCTGAAAGCCGCTGAAGAACAAGGCAAACAGAAGGATCAGAAATCACAGCAAGGCGGGAATACCGGCGGCGGTAGTTCCGGTGGCTCCGGCGGCGGGGGCGGAGGTTCCGCTGGCGGAGGCGGAGCATAATGGCGTCATCAGCCCAGTACCAATTACACTTTAATCAATAACCCATAAAAAGAGGTGACAAAACTGGAGTGAGCCCTAACCGATTTTGGGGCCTCCCCAATGCCACCTCTTTTTAAAGCCAAAATATGCCAGTATTTCCGTTTTTATTCCTCCACTTTGGCAACAATTTTTGATGCGATTTTATGGTATTCCTTGCCAAGCGGGTGATCTTCCTGATAAACGGACGGGGCGAATTCATCCTCTTCTTCATACGGTTGTTGCAGTGGCAGCTGCCCCATCACTTTAGTCTGCAGAACGTCAGCAAGTTTCTGACCGCCGCCTTTGCCAAACACATACTCTTTCTCCCCGGTTTTCTTGCTTTCGTAATACGCCATGTTTTCGATGATGCCGAGGATTTCATGTTCGGTCTTAATCGCCATTTGTCCGGCGCGTGCCGCCACAAATGCTGCTGAAGGATGTGGTGTCGTCACAATCACTTCTTTGGCCGAAGGAATCAATTCATGGACGTCCATCGCAATATCCCCTGTTCCCGGTGGAAGGTCAAGCAGCAGAAAATCCAAATCGCCCCATTCGACTTCTTTGAAAAAGCTGTTCAACATTTTCCCGAGCATTGGTCCTCTCCAGATGATTGGGGAATTATCTTCTACAAAGAAGCCCATGGAGATAACTTGTACACCGAAACGTTCGACCGGAATGATCTTTTCGCCGCGGACTTGCGGTCTGTTCTCAATACCCATCATATCCGGTACGCTGAATCCATAAATATCCGCATCAATAATACCGACTTTTTTGCCGAGCCGCATTAGTGATACTGCCAGGTTGACGGTTACTGTTGACTTTCCGACACCGCCTTTACCGCTTGAAACAGCTATAAAGTTAGGCTGCTTGCTGACGCCCAGGAGCGATTTTTCCTTTTCCGCTTCTGCAGACGGCTGGAATTGCTGGATAACTTCATCAGGCAATTGTTCGAAACGGAGGCCGACTGTTGATGCCCCGTTTTTCTTCAAAATCCCGACAATTTCCTGCTGCAGGTTCATTTGTTCTGCAGTATTCGTTTTAGCAATGCCAATTTTTACACTGACATGCTTTTTCTCTTCTTTAATACTAATCCCTTTGATCCCATCTGTTTCTTCAAGTGTTTTATGTAAAAACGGATCTTGAACAGGTTTCAGAAGCTCTGTTATTTCTTCTTTTGACAACACGGTTGGACACCATCCCTTTCCTAGCATATATATACAACGCAGATTGCACTAATTTGCATACAACGCTAGTATAACACAAATCACTTAAATTCTAAGTGAAATGAATCACTGATTTTAGTGGATGGCGTTATTCCTTTTCGGGATCTTCAGTACTGTATCGAAGTATTCCTTCATAAATGCTTCCGGCCATTTTTCTCTGATATGAATCCTGTTTCAGATGATTGCGTTCATGCGCATTCGATAAAAATCCGATTTCAACAAGTGCACCGGGCACCTCTGCATGTTTCAGCAAATAAACATTATTGAGTGCCAGCGGCTTGCGTGTCGTATTTTCCAGATTGCGGATAATCTCAGTCTGGATCATCTCGGCCAAGTGTTTGCTTTTTTCTTCTTTGGGATGATAAAAAGTTTGTGCACCATGCCATTTCTCGGATGACAGTGCGTTTAAATGAAGCGTTATAAAAAAATCGGCCTTTTTGTTATGAATGAATTCCAGGCGTTCACGAATATCCTCCGCTTTTCGCCGTGACAGCCCGTTGGTGTTCTCTGACGCAAGGTCCTTATCTTCTTCCCGGGTGAGATAAACAAGGGCTCCGGACTGCTGCAGAAAATCACGTGTTTTTTTGGCAACTTCCAGTGCAATATCTTTCTCGAACGTCTCATCTTTACCAACTGCTCCCCCATCCACCCCGCCATGCCCGGGATCAATCACAATTGTCTTCCCTGACAGCGGCAGTGACCATGTTTGCCATGTCGTGTCCACCTTTTGCATTGGAAATTGAATGAGCAGCGCCAGAACAATAAACCCCGCTCCCCACATAAATGCCTTCTTAAACCGTCCCATACCGTTCGCCCCTTATCACTATGCTTTTTCTATTGTATGGGACGAGTTTCTCGTTTATGATAAGATAGAAGAAGGAATATAGAGTACACGACATTAATAAATCGGAAGGAGAATTTTATGGATTGGGTAGGAATTGGCGTCATCATCATTGGCCTTGCAATGCTAGGGCTGGTCTTCCTGCTGATCAAACCGCTTAAAAACCTGACTGAAGTGCTTGCAGGTGTTCAAAAAACAACAAACAATCTCCCGAACCAGGTAGCTGATATCATGACAAATTTAAAAACCGCCTTAAGTTCGGCGAACGACACGATTAAACAACTGAATGAGCAACTCGGCAAACTTGTTCCGATTTTCCAGATCATCGGCAACATTGGCAAGTCCCTGCAGCATCTGTTCAGTATTATGACAAAAATCAATGACGACATGCAGTGCAAAACGGATAATTCCTTGATGGAGCGCTATCACCTTGAAGGTATTTACGGCGTCATGGCTTTAGGTTACGGTTTATACCAAAGAAAAAACGCAAATAAATAAATCCCCTGACATGAGGGGATTTATTTATCGTTCTTGTCTGTTTTACCTTCTGTTTTATGACGCTTATTCATGCTAAACCTGGCCAATGGGGTGGTCAATTTTCTGGACATTTCACCGACATCATTAACCATATAAAACAAAGGGCTTAATGTTTGCAGCTTATCATTCACTTCCGAAATCGTAACATTTGTATGGCTGAGCATCTGGCCTGTCTCCCTGAAAATATCATCCAGCTGCTGCGGCATTTGATCGACCGTTTTTTCAATGCCTCGGAGCACATTGGCCAGATTATTCAATGTCCATGCCACATATACAGCGATTACCAGAAAAGCTATTCCTATCAGTACAACACCGATTCCAGTCAAACTCATAAATATCCCTCATTTCCTGTTTTTCGAATTTGTTGGCTGTCCCCGTTAGCCATGTTCATTTCACTTTTTTATACAGTTTGTATACGACATCGGCCCATTTGAGTGATTCTGTCACCCTTCTCCGATTGTTTGAGGTTGTATATGTTGACGCGTTCCTTGCTTGCCTGTTCGCAAACTGGCTTCCTTCATCAATAGAAATACCCAAATTTTCAAGCGCCGCAAACAAATCATCCACCGCATTGATTTTGCTATGCAAATCGTCTACCGTCTTACCTGTCTCTTCTACCGTTTTGCGCAGTTCCGGTGTAATGTAATGCAATTTTTGTTCTGTCTCGTTTAACGTTTCACTGAGACGTTCCATTGTGTCTGCTGCACGCTTCAATACAAGGGAAGCATAGATGACTACAAGCGTAAACGCTAAAGCAATGATTAAAACACCTATGTAGACTAAATCCATAAAATAGGCCCCTCCTTTATATGGAAATTCCGGCCGTCGCCGCATTTCTGCTGAAGTTGTTAAATAATGATGCCGGGCTCCCCAAGGAATCTTTCGTGTATACCAGCTGGTCAGTAGGATACATTTGCTTCACATTTTGTATAA
>NZ_DATGTT010000067.1:0-16277 GCF_035301675.1 Lentibacillus sp.
ATATCAAAGCCCACGTTTTCAACCCTCATATCGTTTCAGTATGGATTTGACAGGAATATCCTCTTCCTGTCAAACCAAATTTTCACGCCAGACACTTTTATGGCTATTTTATTAAAGGGATCTTAATACCCTCCCCAACTACAAGCATACAATCCTGGCGATCTTTTACTGGAGCGAAAGACATTACGTATTCATCCTTACCAGCCATTACTTCACCCTTGCTGAAAATTGGGACAGCCTTTTCGCCGGCCGATTTTAAATACACACCGGATTTTTCTTCATTTTACAGAATTAATGATCTCTCTGCCACTTCACTTCATGTTATACTAATCTAAGTTTAACGATTTATTTATTTGAACAGGGGTATGGATGAATGGCGTATTTTACAATTGATAATAACATGATAGACAGCGAGTTGCTTCCCGCATTTTCCCTTACCATCGAGGATTCGTATACTGCTGCCATATACAGTGACACGGAAATCCAGGCTGAAATGGTAAAGGTCCTGCAAAACAATGGCAGGATTCCTGTGTTTGATCTGGAGGATGGCTTGTATCAGCGATTAACGGTAGAAGCCAATATCACCTTTTACCATAAATGGTTCGGTTGTCAAACACCGCTTCCTGAGATTCTTGTGCTGTTTGAGCTGCAAAGCTGTGCCAAGACTCCGCTTCATAAGTGCTCAGCCTCTGAAGTCCGCCGGGTCCACTTTGTCAAATATTTTATGAGCGGTGTCAGCCCGATGGTGTTCGGGGAGCCGATTCATGGTGTGGATCTCCGAACAATCAATACATTTGTCAACATGCTACAAAAACTTAAGGAACATCACATCCCCGTCCTCGTTTTGGTTTCTAACATGGAACATGCGCTGTTGCTTGGTGATGCCGCATACAAACTGCAGGAAAAAGGGCTGCAGCCGGTTGAAATCGATGACGGTGAAGAAGAAATACCTGATGTTGAAAGCCCCGGTGCGCCGACGACCGCAAATTTATTCAAGATTCCTGCAAAAGTGGATGACAAAATGATTTTATTTGACCCACCTGAGATTGATTACATAGAAAGTCAGGATGGAAAAGCCATGATTGTCATCAACGACGAATCCTATGCAATGGATTCCACACTAGCTGAAATCGAAAAGAAATTGGAAGTATATGGGTTTTACCGCTGTCACCGGTCATATATCGTAAATTTGCAAAAGGTGCGCGAAATCATTACATGGTCGAAAAACACCTACTCAATCAGAATAGACAATAAATCGCAGTCCACCATTCCACTGTCACGGACCAAAATTCAGAATATCCAGGAGAAATTCAGCCTGAAATAGGTACAGTTCATCATAAACAGCGGCAACATAGGGATTTGACAGGGATTAATTTCATCGTTAACCGGGTACATTTCACCCTCCTGACGGTACATTCCGTTTAAATATGACTGCATCCGCCTGCAAAAGTGCGTACGATGAATGCAGAATCATACGGGGAGGTTTACAGTTGGAAAATGCAATTGAGGTAAAGGGAATACGGAAAGTGTTTGGCCTAAATGAAGCTATTAAAAATGTCAGTTTCAATGTGAAAAAGGGTGAGATTTTCGGGCTGCTCGGCCCAAGCGGATCAGGCAAAACAACCACCATTAAGATTTTAACCGGTGAGCTTGCACAGACAGCCGGTGAGGCTAATGTGCTTGGAATTGACTCGGAGCGGTTTGGAACGGCCAATTTTAAATCCAGAATCGGGATATTATCCGATAACAGTTCACTGTACGAGCGGCTGACTGTCCATGACAATTTAAAGCTCTTCTGCAAGCTTTACAATGCGCCGCTTGGCCATATCGATGAGATACTCAAGGAAGTTAATTTGGAAGATGAGCGGAGCAAAACAGTCTCGAAATTGTCAAAAGGGATGAAGCAGCGTGTTTTGCTGGCAAAAGCGCTCATGCATAAACCGGATCTTGTCTTTCTTGATGAACCAACATCGGCATTGGATCCGGGGACTATGGCACAAATCCATCGCGGGCTGCAAAAACTGAACGAAGCCGGGACAACAATTTTCTTAACAACCCATAATATGGAGGAAGCAACTGAGTTATGTGACCGTGTGGCGTTTTTGCACAAAGGCAAGCTGCAAGAACTGGACAGTCCGGATAAGCTCCGCTACAAATACTCCACCCACGCTTTTCATGTGGAAACATTTGCCGGCGAACGACTGGTCATAGAAAATGATCGCAGCAATGCTGACCACATCAAGGAATTGATTGAAAACGGACAAGTGAAAACGATGCACACGGATAATCCGACACTTGGTCAGATATTTTTAAAAGTGACCGGGAAGGAGCTGATATAATGAATGTTCAGCGTATAAGTGCCATTTTTGAAAAAGATATAAAAGACTTCATGAAAAATATGATGCTTTTGATGATGCCGATTATCCCGATCGTGCTGGCACTCATTTATGGTCGGATGGGCGGTGGTGAAGAACTCCCTATTTCACTCATCTATTTGGTAGTCGGAGTTACGTTTTCAGCAGTAACGTCAACCTGTATGATGACAATGATGGCTGAAGAAAATGAAAAGAAAACATTACGTGGACTGATTCTGTCACCAGCTTCTTTTCTGGATATCATTATCGGGAAAAGTCTGGTAACCGGGCTCATAACCTTTATATCGCTTGCAGTGTCGCTGGCTGTCATCGGGATTGACCCGTTTCTGAACATTAAAGCGATCCTCGGGCTAATATTGCTGTTCCTGTTCTTTCTGTTCCTTGGCATTGGCATCGGATTGTTTTCAAAATCGATTGCCGCCACATCCGCCTACCTGATGCCGGTCATGTTCTTGTTTGGTTTTACACCGATGATTGCACAGCTCGGATTTTCCGAGGATAGTATCGTCATGACAATCGCCGATACATTTCCTATCATGCAAGCAATCGAGCTGCACGATTCAGCCTCCTGGCTCCCCCTAGGAATTATAGCCATCTGGATGGTCGGCGCAGCACTGTTTATGTATGTTTGTTTTAAAAAGACCATGACAGATGACTAACAGCTATACCAACCGCATTTTCTAATGAGAATGCGGTTTTTTGTGTCCCGATTCAGAGCCGGATGGTTTATTTTCGCGTGGAAGCTGTTGTTCTCCGGCTGAGGTTTTGGTTTTCGAGCAGAAGTCCTGGTTTTCCGGCAGAAAATTTTATTTTCGAGCTGAAGTTGTTGCTTTCGAGCTGAAGTTTTGGTTCTCGGGCAGAAGATTTTATTTTCGGGCTGAAAATTTATTTCTCCGGCTGAAGTTTTCTCTTTCGAGTTGAAGTTCCCGTCTTCGCACCGGATTTTTAGCTTTCGGCCAGAAGTTATCACAGTCAGACAGAAGTTCCCCTCGATATAACATGTTTGCCGCTCATGTTTTAGTTCTCCGGCTCATGTTTATGTTTTCGCGCACATGTTTCCGAATACTCGCCCATATTTCGAAACTCCCCCATACGACGCGACTTAGGGAACATGCTCTTCCTCTCGCCCACAATACCCCGCTTTTCACAGGAGCATTTTTTGAAAAGAATATCACAATTTCATGACCAATTTGTTAAACCTGATTAATTACCATCCTTAAAGGGAACCAGCGTCAATAGCATAATTAATAGCTTTGAAGTTAGAGGTGTTCGCTCATGAGATATACACAGCAGCGTCATAATAAGTGGCTTCTTCCTCTATTTACCGGACTTCTGTTATTGCTCAGCGGGTGCAGCGAGTTAACAGTCATGGATCCAAAAGGTCCGGTAGGCGAAAGCCAGAAAGACCTGATTCTATATGCACTGACATTCATGATGGGTATAGTGGTTATCGTATTCACCCTATTCACCATTATGGTCGTGAAATATCGTGACAAATCCAACCGGAAAGCAGAATATAAGCCGGATCTTCACGGTAATCTGAAACTTGAAACCGTCTGGACCATTATCCCGGTTATGATTGTTACCGCACTGGCCATACCAACCATTTCAACATTATTTGATCTGGAAAAACCACCTGTGTCATCGGAAAAGGAGCCGCTCGTCATTTATGCTACGACTGCGGATTGGAAATGGTTTTTCAGTTATCCGGAGCAAGGGATTGAGACAGTCAATTACTTGCATATCCCGACGGACCGTGCTATTGAATTCCGCTTATCCTCGGCTGATGCGATGACTGCCCTGTGGATTCCCGCGTTAGGCGGTCAAAAGTACAATATGCCCGGCATGGAGACCACACTCTTCTTGCAGGCTGATGAAACAGGTGTGTTCCAGGGCCGTAATTCCAACTTTAACGGTGAAGGCTTTGCTGAACAAACATTCAAAGTCCATGCCGAAAGCAGCAGTGACTTCCAGGATTGGGCAAAGTCAACAAAAAACTCAGCACCTGAATTGACACAGGACAAATATGATTCACTGCTGAAACCCGGGCTTGTGAATAAGATGGAATTTTCATCAACGCACCTTGAGTGGGTTCACCATGGCTCAAATGATGGCAGAGATTATTCCATTAACCGGCACCGGACTGACTTCGCCGAACAGCTAGAGCTAAAAAATGGCAAGAACCATAATCATGGACCGTCTGAGAAAGAAGGTGGACAATAATGCAATTGGATGAATTTTTCGTTACAGGCGAGCCTCTTATTTATGCAGGGATGGTTGCCATCGCACTCGTATCAGGTGCCATTATCTTTCTGTTAACCTATTTTAAAAAATGGGGATGGCTCTGGCGCGAATGGCTGACAACCGTCGATCATAAAAAGATTGGTATTATGTATATCTTAAGTGCGCTTGCGATGTTGTTCCGCGCTGGTACGGACGCATTGATGATGCGGACACAACTCGCTTTTCCGAATATGAATTTTTTGGACGCACAACATTATAATGAAATCTTTACAACACACGGTACGATCATGATCTTCTTCATGGCAATGCCGTTTCTGATCGGTCTGATGAACATTGTCGTGCCGCTTCAGATTGGCGCCCGTGATTTCGCATTTCCGTATGTGAACGCCATGAGTTTCTGGTCGTTTTTCTTCGGTGCGATGTTATTCAACGTTTCATTCGTCATCGGCGGTGCGCCGGATGCCGGGTGGACCAGTTATACACCGCTTGCCGGAGCGGCCATGAGTCCTGGGCCGGGACAAAACTTTTACCTGCTCGGGCTGCAGCTGTCAGGGATTGGAACACTGGCAACAGGCATCAACTTAATAACGACGATCGTCAAGATGCGCGCTCCGGGTATGGGGTTCTTTAAAATGCCCATTTTTTCCTGGTCAACACTGATTACATCATTCATTATCGTATTTGCCTTCCCGATTCTGACAATCGCTCTGGCTTTATTGACGATTGACCGGATTTTCGGCTCGCAAATCTTTACAGTCACTGGTGAAGGCTTGCCGATGATGTGGGCAAACCTCTTCTGGATGTGGGGTCATCCTGAAGTCTATATTGTAATACTTCCAGCATTCGGTATATTTTCCGAAGTGATTGCTACTTTTTCCAGAAAACGATTATTCGGCTACACCGTCATGGTCTGGTCGATCATCCTGATTGCCGGACTGAGTTTCCTTGTTTGGGTACACCATTTCTTTACGATGGGTGCCGGAGCATTTGTCAATTCCGTGTTCTCGGTTTCCACTATGGCGATTGCTGTACCGACAGGCGTGAAGATTTTCAACTGGCTGGCGACCTTGTATAAATCCAAAATCCAGACGACAACTGCGATGATGTGGGCGCTGGCATTTATCCCGAGCTTTACAATCGGAGGAATAACAGGTGTCATGCTTGGCATGGCAGCAGCTGATTACCAATTCCATAACTCATACTTTTTAATCGCCCACTTCCATTACGTCCTGATTGCAGGCACTGTATTTGGTTCCTTCGCCGGGCTTGTGTACTGGTATCCAAAAATGTTTGGACACAAACTCAATGAACGAATTGGAAAATGGAGTTTTTGGCTTTTCGTCATTGGTTTTCACATCTGCTTTCTGCCGCAGTATTTTCTGGGACTGGACGGCATGCCGCGGCGTGTCTTCCATATCGTACCAGAATGGCTGCCATTGAACCCGATTTCAACGGTTGGCGCATTTGGTATGGGACTTGGTTTCGCCGTCTTTGTATACAACATTTATTACAGCTATAGACACAGCGAACGCGAGAAAACAGGTGACCCTTGGGATGCCCGGACACTTGAGTGGGCAACACCAACACCGGTGCCGGAGTACAATTTTGCCGTTGTTCCACATGTTAAGTCGCATGACGCGTACTGGGACATGAAGCAAAAAGGTGAAACTGTCTACGATGAGTCAAAAGTTGAACCGGTCCATATGCCAAACAGTACCGGACAGCCATTTATCATGACAGCCATCATGTTCTTTGCCAGCTTCGCACTTGTTTTTGAGTGGATATGGCTGGCAGTCGCCGGACTGATCGGTGTACTTGTGATAATGGGTATCCGTTCGTTCGACTACGATGAAGGCTATCACATTGATTCAGAAGAAATTAAGCAGACCGAGCGCTCGGTAAGGGGGTTATAGCATGAGTGGACAAGAAGCCAACACCAGGCCTCTTGAATATCAGACAGAAGAAGGCCAAATGGATATTGTTGGGTTTTGGATTTTTTTGGCGGCGGAACTTTCACTGTTCGGAACATTATTTGCAACGTACGCTGTGATGTTTGGACGCACAGCGGATGCGCCTGTTCCCGGGGATCTTTTCACACCGGGAACCACACTCATCATGACAATCATTCTGCTCACGAGCAGTTTCACGTGCGGTGTCGCTGTTTCTGAAATGCGGCGCGGGGCAGTGAAAAGCTTTATGACCTGGCTGATTATCACATTGGTTCTTGGTTTAAGCTTCCTTGGCTTTGAAATATATGAGTTCCATCATTATGCCACCAAGGGGGCTACCCTGCAATCCAGTGCCTACTGGTCATCCTTCTTTATACTTGCGGGTACACACGGTGTCCACGTGACTTTCGGGCTTGGCTGGTTAACACTTCTGCTGATTCAGACTGCCCAAAGAGGGATAACTTCTATTACAAGCAAAAAGATATTCATTGTTGGGCTTTACTGGCACTTTTTAGACGTTATCTGGATTTTCATTTTTACAGGTGTCTACCTGATTGGGATGGTGGTTTAATATGGAAAATCAACCCAAAAAACTTCCAATAAAACACTTCATTGGGTATGTAACATCAATTGTATTGACATTTGTGGCAGCATGGGCGGCGCTGAGTTCCAATTTGCCGGTCATGTGGATTCTTATCTCAATTTTTATACTGGCGATTATCCAAGCAGCGATTCAACTCTTCTTGTTTATGCATTTGACTGAACGCGGAATAGGCAATGCACCATGGAATATGATGTTTCATGGAGCTGTCATCTTTGCAATACTTGTGGCAGGTTCATTGTTTACGATGTCATTCGGTTTTATGTAGGATAGCGGTCAGGAAAACATTTTATATTGCAAAAAAACCTCTTTCCATTGGGAAAGAGGTTTTTATAATTCACGGATTTCTTTATTAGTAAGTCCCCTGTATTTTTCAGATGTGTTGACCATGTCGATGATAAACAGAATCCAGCCCACAGCTGACATGATCAGGCTTGCATAGAACATCATCCATGTTATCGAAAATACAGCAGGAACAGCAATGAACATGACCTGGATAAAGTAAAGCCACATGCCTATTAAAAGAACTGTCTGCACGATAGCAAGCGATTTCTTTTTTAAATACAGGAAAATGAATGGTGTCACTGTCCCCAAAACCATAAACATCAGCGTGATACCCATTGATATCATCTCCATTCCATGATGTAAGCGGATTCTTACTATTATTGTAACAGATTGTTCGCTTTTTTGTCACACAACATTCATATTTTGGTTAAAAAATTTTGGACCGATTCATCTCTTATCGCTGAAGAATATAAGCTCGGCATGGATTTCTTCGCCAATTTCCAGTATCGCAAATGAGTAATACGGAAGTGCCCGTTTATCTGTCGATGAGCCCGGATTTAACAGCAATTGCTTTTTGAAAAACCGGATCATCGGAATGTGCGAATGTCCGAAAATGATGATATCCGGCTGTTCATCGACGAACGCTTCGATGGCCCGCTTTTCGGTTGTTTTTTTATCACCGTGCCCGTGGACAACACCAATGTTGAATCCTTTTATGTTCAATAATTGTTTCGCCGGCAATTGTTCCCGCAAATTATCATCATCAATATTGCCATAGACGCCTGCAACATCCCCGTACCGGCTAAGCTCGTTGCATATATCGACCGTTTTCCAGTCACCAGCATGAACAATTAAATCTGCTGATTGAAGTTCTGTAATGAGCCTGGATGGCAGCTGCCCAGGTTTTTTCAAATGCGTATCTGCTGTTACGACGATTTTCAAGATAAATCCCCTTTCAAGAGTGGGACCTGACCCCTTAACTACACCATCCACTGCACATAAATCTGAACCATCACATACAAGACAATCGCATATTTATAGTTAAATTTAAGTCCATTTTTCAAGGGACTCAAACCATTCGTGCCGCTCAATACAATGACTGGCATAATCAGCGGTGACAGGAGAATTGAAATGGCACTGCCTGACGTGACCGATAGAACTATCAGCTCGGGCGGATATGGCAGTGAAATGCTTTCCAGGATACCGGCAACAAGAACCATAACTGTTAGCGGGCCAAGCCCCATAAAGCCAAGTACGATAACGATTAGCGGTAAAAAGTATAATATGTTGATAAACGGTATAATATCCTGAAGTGAGTAAACACCCTCGACAATTGCTGTCCCAATCCCAGTCTGGTTTAAGCTGAATATCATGACTCCCGCTGATGCCAGCACGCTGAATTGATACGACTTTCCTGAAAGTCCATTAAGATAGTATTCTTTCATTTCCGAAAGCAGCCGTATTGGTCTTTTCTTGACCAGAAAATAAATGCCGGACCAAATAATAATAACGATTGGAATCAGCATCATCAGTTCAACGGCAAACACTTCATACGCCAGAAAAATTGTACCGAACAGCGTGATGAACAGAAAACCAAATTCCAGCGTTTTAAGTTTTTGCTGTTTAAGGTTCGACGACTTCTCAAGCACTGTATCTATTTCCGTTTTGATTTCGGCTGTCAAGTTGATACCATAACGCTTTTCTTCAACGTAAGAAAAAATGATTGCCATCATCATCGCAGCTGCTGTCATTAAAAAACCTTGCAAAATCGTTGCAAATAACGAAGCATTCAGTGCCTCCACAGCAAACGCAAAACTTGGAATGCTGATCACCCATAAGGTTGAGAGGGCAAATGCACGCAGCAGTGCCGTTCCTTTAAAATTTTCCCACGCCTCTCCCCGCTGATTTTTCAATATGTCATTAACAAACTGATACATCATCGGAATAGCACCAAACAGCAGAAAATATGAAATAATATGTGTAAAAAACATGACACTGGTGTAAAATTTACGGCTCGTATCAAGAAAATTATAGGCTAAGCCAATAATTTCCTCAATGTAAGGCTCTGACCGCAATACCCAGCCGATCATCGGCACAACAGCCAAGAGGCCAATAATATTGCTCATTTGCAGCAGACCGTTTCGCATGTTCCCGAGGAAAGACCCTTCTGCAAACAGCAGCATAATCGCAAACCCTGTCAGGAAAAGAAAGAGCGGCAGTTTGAAATGATGCGGTTTTAAGTGTACAACCGCCAGTATCAGCATAATGAAGCCGATGATGGCATGCATTCCTGTTAACATTTCGATTTCTAAAAAATATGTGATGAAATACAGCAGAGCATAAAGAAATATGACAAACCGCAGACCTCTTGTTATAACCCCCATTGTGACGTTCCCTTCAGATTATTAGTCTATTACCCATTTTAGGCATATACGAAGACAAAAACAATCGAACGCTATTATGGGTTAGACAAGAGTTTACTAATAACCTCTGATTAAAGAAGCGCCGGACTTGAGATTCAATCGACCAATTTCAAATTTAAAACGCAAATTGTCTCTGGGAAGTTCACTCAAAAGCACTCTTACAGTTCCGCTAGAGCGTATATTTATCGCACATATAGAGAATTAAAATCGCTATAGTCTAAATGCATTAGTTACTGGTCTTTCGCCTTCCGTCTTTTGATTATCCAATAAACCGCAATGCCAATAACTGCTAAAATCAGCAGGACAGGGGAACTCCCCGCAATAAACACGAAAACACCCGACAACGCAGAAAGCAGAAAGTTAATGCTTTTCATAAACTGCTGTTCTGTCTTTTCCCACGTGTTTAAATCTCCGTCACCTGAGATAGATACATGATTTTCCTCAATTTGGATGGTGACTGTGGCCAGATCAATCTTGTTTTCCAAATAATTCATTCGTCCTGTTATTTCCTCAATCTCTTGTTGAACCGTTGCCAAATCATCCGAAATCTTCAACAGGGCTTCCGTCTTTTCGGCCTGTTCCATAAATGACTGCAGTCTTTTTTCCACAACCTGCTTCGATTCCAGACGGGCCTCCAGATCGACGTATTCTTCAGTCACATCCCGGCCTGAGGTTGAACTTTCCATTACACGATGGCTGCCATCTTCAACGGTCTGAATAAATTCTTCAAATTGATCCTGTGGAACACGCGCTGTAACTTGACCGGTCGTCGTTTCTTCTTCGCTGCCTTCATGCATATTCGATTCCACAATATAGCCGTCCCTGTCTGAAACCTCAGACTGAATAGCATCAACCGTCTTCTGATAGTCCTTCACCTCAATACGGAGATTCGCAGTGTAAATGATTTTCCGGTCTGATTGAGTGCCTTCTTCCGCCTGTGATGACGTATTGTTCTCGTTGGAGTTGTTCGCCTGCTGATCAGACGTTGTGCTGTCCTGCCCGCTATCGGCGCTACCTCTTGCCTTATTGCTCTTTTCCGTTGTAAATTCCTCTGTACCTGAATCGGCACGGTCAGCGATTGACTCCCTGTTCTTAGATTCATTGCTGCAAGCCGCAACCAACATCGTCATACTGATAATCATCAATATACATAACCCTTTTTTCATCATGACCCTCGCCTTCCTCTTTCTAATACAGACGATATGCAACAGGAAAATGTTGCATGCTGACGTACACTTGCCCATCCGGTGCAAAAACAACACGCAGCGAAAAGAATGCTAAAGATTATGTCAACTAAGAGTAGCTACAACATGAAAATCCTCTGTGCAGAAGGCTCACAGAGGATTTATCCATTTCAGTTATTGCAAGTTTTCAACCAGAGTCTCACCTTCATTAGATAAAGTTTCTTTTGCATCATCTGTGATGAATTTAGCCATGCCGTTGTTATTCAGATGCTTCAAAAAATCTTCAGCCTTTTTGATCGCTTGCTGCTGATGTCCTTTGTCCAGATGATGCTCAGCCTGACGTAGTTTATTGGTCAGTTTGACGGCCAGTGGATGCTGCACATCACCTGATTCTTTGAAGTCAGCCACAGACTGCTTGACGGATTCCAATGTTACCGGCTCAGTCTTTGATAAATCAATTCCATACTTGGCAAATCCGTCAGCTCCTTCACCGATATAGGAAATATCCTCATGATCGCCAATGAATTCCTGTGCATCCGGTGATGACTGGAATGTCAGCTGGGGATCACCATCAATTGAGGCGAATGACCAGTTGCCATCAGCAGAAGGGTCAATTGTGCCGTTATCCTGAATGTACTCGATGATGACCTGCCTATTTTCCATCTGTGGTGAAAGAACAACCTGGCTTCCGTCCAGATTAGGGAAGTTGCCGCCCCCGCCTGCACGATAGTTGTTCGTCGCAACCAGAAATTCCTGACCATCTGCCACCGGTTCACCGTTGTAGCTCAAGTTTTTAATTCGGTTGGCATCCGGATTGATCAGTTCACCGTCGTTACTGTATCTGGGCGGCTCAGTTACATCGACCTCATATGTTACACCGTCAATGATGTCGAAGTTATAAGTTGAAAAATCACTGTCGACGAGTGACTGCTCCCCGTCCGCATTAGAATTAACCTGATTAAATTGCCCGGCAGACATTTCAAGCCAATCATCGATCTGCTCACCGGTCAATTTAACGACTTTCAACGTATTTGGATAAACATACAGATCGGCTACGTTCTTGATGGCAATCGGCCCTTCCGAAATGTGCGTATAGTATCCCGGGCCGCTTCTTCCCCCTGCTTTGAACGGAGCTGCTGCCGACAGGATCGGCATTCCTTCATATTCCGTTCCCTGCACTGCTTTTTCGGTGTACCATTTCTGTGCGTCAGAAACAATTTGCACGGATGGATCATCTTTTACCAGTGCAAAGTAACTGTATATTGGCGAAGTTGTCTGGCCGACTTCGGAGCGGATATAATCCAATGTTGCCTGATGGTCTTCTGATACGGCGTCAAGAATTTCTTGATCAGGCTCAACAAGTCCTTCACCGGTTTCCTCGTCAAAAACAGCCCGCACTTGTGAACTGGAATCAATGACATCCCAATTTTCGCCGTTCTTTTGCAGCTTCAGATCAACAATACCTAGATGGTTGCCCCAGTAGCCTGCTTCAACGGATGGAACACCATTAATCGTTCCTTTTTCCAAATCAACCCCTGGAATGCCTTCGAAGGAATCACTTGGAAAAACTTCATGGGCATGTCCAAATAAAATCGCGTCAATACCTTCAATTTGTGTCAGATTATACGTGGCATTTTCCTCGCGCTCTTTTAGGTCTGTTGATCCAAGACCCGAGTGTGGAACAGCTACAATGACATCAGCGCCTTCCTCCTGCATAATCGGGATATATTTCTGAGCTGTTTTGTAAATGTCCTTCGTAATGACTTCCCCCTCAAGATGCGACTGATCCCATTGAGTGATTTGCGGCGGAGTAAACCCGATTACCCCGACATCAACGGTCTGCGTATTCCCATTCGTATCGGTTACTTGTTTTGGAATGATTTTATATGGCTCAAAAAAATGCTCATCATTCGACGGGTCATCATCCCCGTCATCATGGTAGACGTTGGCGTTGACGTAAGGGAAATTCGCATCGTCAATCGCTTCCTGCAGATAATCAATGCCATAGTTAAATTCATGATTCCCGATATTGCCTGTATCATAGTCCAATAGATTCATGGCTTTATATACCGGATGAACCTCACCTTCTTCCAGGCCGTTTCTTGCCGTATAGTCACCAAGTGGGTTCCCCTGAATCAGATCCCCGTTGTCAAAGAGCATGCTGTTTTCAGCCTCTGCTCTCGCCTGTTTGATATGTGTCGCTGTCATCGCCAGTCCGTATTCATTCGTCGGGCTATCCTGATAATAGTCATAGTTAACGAGATTAACATGGATATCCGTTGTTTCCATGAACCGTATGTTTACGATGCTGTCATCTGACTGGGCCTGAGCCGTATGTTCCTTGCTCGGACTAAATACAAGCATCATTGCAAATACAATAAAAGCAAGTTTCGCCAAATTTTTCCTCCCCATATTGTAACCCCTTTCATATAGTATATTTACTATATTAAGGGAATAGCAGGTAGAATGAAATAAGCCTAATGTCGCACTGCGAATGAACTAGCAAAAACAGCACACGCCCAACCATGTTCTTTCGTCAAACATGATTGGGCGCTGTCTAAACTTATTAAACCCAGCCTCTGAACCGGGATGCTTCAGCCACTCTGCGGATACCGACCATATAAGCGGCGAGACGCATATTGATCCTGTGTTGTTCAGATGTTTCATAAACTTTGTTAAATGCCTTCACAAGGTTGTATTGTAATTTTTCAGCGACTTCTTCAGCGCTCCAGTAGTAGCCCATATTATTTTGGACCCATTCAAAATATGATGCAGTCACTCCGCCTGCGCTGGCAAGAACATCCGGAACAATTAGGACGTCACGCTCGGTAAGAATCTTCGTAGCTCCCAGTGTCGTTGGGCCATTGGCAGCTTCCACAATAATAGGGGCCTTGATGTCCCAGGCGTTGTCTTCCGTGATTTGATTGGCAATAGCAGCCGGGATAAGGATATCGCAATCTTTGGCAAACAACTCTTTATTTGAAATGGTCTCTTTAAACAGATTTGTTACAGTACCAAAGCTGTCTCGCTTTTCCAGCAAGTAATCAATTTCAAGTCCATCCTCATCATATATGGCACCATACGCATCCGAAATGCCAACAACTTTGGCACCTGCATCATGCATGAATTTGGACAGATAACTTCCGGCATTTCCAAATCCCTGAACAATCACCTTCGCGCCCTGCAATTCCATTCCGCGTTTTCGTACTGCTTCTTCAACACAGATTGTGACGCCCTTAGCAGTTGCAGTATCCCTTCCGTGTGATCCACCTAACACAACCGGTTTGCCTGTAATGAATCCGGGTGAATCAAACTCACTGATGATGCTGTATTCGTCAACCATCCAGGCCATGATTTGCGAGTTCGTGAACACATCAGGTGCCGGGATGTCTTTCGTCGGGCCGACAATTTGACTGATTGCACGAACGTAGCCGCGGGAGATGCCTTCCACTTCCCGGAAAGACATCTCCCGGGGATCGCAAATGATGCCGCCTTTTCCGCCGCCGTATGGAATATCCACGATACCGCTTTTCATGCTCATCCACATTGCTAATGCTTTGACATCTGTTTCATTTACATCCGGATGAAAGCGGACCCCGCCTTTAGTCGGGCCTACCGCATCACTATGCTGTGAGCGATAACCGGTGAACATTTTTACCTTTCCATCATCCATGCGGACAGGAAAACGTACAGTCATCGTCCGCATCGGCTCCTTCAGTAATTGAAAGACTTCATCGGGATAACCAAGATTTTCAAGAGCTTCCCTGATGATTACTTGTGTGGACTTAAGCAAATCCAGTGACTCTTCCGATTGTACATTGTCTGCTGCTTTAACCATTTTAACGATTCACTTCCTTAGTTTATAATGATCCGCGATCCTGCATCTAACGATCAGTAATCCGCCAAAAAACGGCAATTAACTGTTCATAAACCCCCGTTCTGTTCAACTAACAATTCATTGAGCAAAAATGCCCCACTGAATGAAGTTTCACTTTACCTGGACAATACTTCCTGAATTCTTTCAATTGCCCAATCAAGATCTTCCTGACTGATAATAAGCGGTGGTGCAAACCTTATGACATTTTCATGCGTCTCCTTGCACAGCAGGCCTTTTTCTTTTAGCTGTTCACAATAGGACCTTGCCGGCTCATGCAGTTCAACACCGACAAACAGCCCTTTTCCGCGAACTTCCTTAATAACCGGGTTATCAATTTCTTTTAGTTTTTCCTGGAAATAATTTCCCAGTTTAAGTGACCAGTCAGCCAGATGCTCGTCTTCAATGACGTCAATTGCTGCAACGGCAACTGCGCTTGCAAGCGGGTTTCCACCAAATGTCGAACCATGAGAACCAGGATTAAATACACCCAGCACATCTTCATCAGCAGCGACACAGGAAACCGGCATAACACCTCCGCCAAGTGCCTTTCCTAATATATACATATCAGGTGTTACATCCTCCCAGTCACAGGCAAACATTTTACCGGAGCGTCCAAGACCAGCCTGTATTTCATCAGCTATATACAGGACGTTGTTTTCCCGGCATACATCATAGGCTTCTTTCAGGAAGCCTTCCGGCGGGAGGTTGATGCCTGCTTCTCCCTGGATTGGTTCAAATAAAAACGCAGCTGTGTTAGGTGTGATCGCTTCTTTAAGTGCTTCAACATCGCCATAAGGGATGACTTTCAGCCCCGGCAACATAGGTCCGTATCCACGTTTGTTATCAGGATCGGATGACAGTGATACAGCAGCCATCGTCCGTCCGTGGAAATTGTCTTCACAAGCGATGATTTCAGCCTGATCCTCAGCAATGCCTTTTTTGTCATATCCCCAGCGCCGTGCTGCCTTAAGCGCCGTCTCAACTGCCTCGGCACCTGAGTTCATCGGCAGCACCATATCCTTGCCGGTCAGCTTAGAGACTTTTTCATAAAACGAACCGAGCTGGTCGTTATGAAACGCACGGGATGTCAGTGTGACTTTCTCTGACTGTTTTCTGAGTGCTTCCATTACTTTCGGATGGCGGTGCCCCTGATTGAGCGCGGAATAGGAACTCAGCATATCCATGTATTCCTTACCCTCTGGATCCTTTACCCAAACACCTTCTGCCTCTGATATAACGATGGGCAGCGGTTTATAGTTTTTGGCGCCATACTGATCTGTCTGTTCAATAATATCATTTGTATTATAAGTTTTTGTACTCATCGAAGGACCTCCTTATC
>NZ_DATGTT010000068.1:0-27638 GCF_035301675.1 Lentibacillus sp.
ATTCGTTTGCCACATTGCCACGCATGCCGTATTATAGTACAATATACTATTGGAATGTATGGAAATGAGGGATATGCATGAGCAAAAAGTCCATATATGGATTGACATATGAGCAACTTCAGAATTGGCTCACCAACCATGGGCAACGCCGATTCCGGGTTGACCAGGTGTGGAACTGGCTGTACAAAAAACGCATCAGCCAATTTGCGGATATGAAAAATGTGAACAAAGAAACAATTGCACTGCTTGAGGAGAATTTTGTTTTGCACACGACTAAAGAGGAGCTCAGGCAAGAGTCCGAGGATGGTACAATTAAGTATTTGTTCAGGCTTTCAGACGGAAATTTGGTGGAAACAGTTTTAATGCGTTTTAATTACGGCCTGTCGGTTTGTGTGACGACTCAGGTTGGGTGTAATATTGGCTGTTCGTTCTGTGCGAGCGGTTTGCTCCGTAAGAATCGTGATCTGAACAGCAGTGAAATTGTTGAACAAATTATAAATGTTCAAAAGGACATGGATGTAAAAGGCAACGACGAGCGCGTCAGCCATATCGTTGTGATGGGAATCGGAGAGCCGTTTGATAATTTCAATAACCTGATGGATTTCATCTATGTTGTCAACAATGATGCGGGGCTGAATATTGGTGCCAGGCATATCACGGTATCAACGAGTGGGCTTGCGCATAAAATTTATGAATGGACTGACACTGGAACACAGGTTAATTTGGCCATTTCACTGCATGCGCCGAACAATGAATTACGTACATCAATCATGAAAATCAATCGTGCCTTTCCGATCGAAAAACTGATGAAGGCAGTGAATTATTACCTAGAGAATGTCAATCGTCGTGTGACGTATGAATACATTATGCTTAAGGATGTCAATGATCACAAGGAAGATGCTGAAGAATTGATTGAGCTGCTGTCAGATAAACGACACTTGTCATATGTGAACCTGATACCATATAACACAGTCAGTGAGCATGATCAGTATCAACGAAGTGATTCATCGACTATTCAGGCTTTTTATGAAACGTTAAAGGAGAATGGTCTAAACTGCGGTGTCCGCTGGGAGAATGGTGCAGATATTGATGCTGCTTGCGGTCAGCTTAGAAGTAAACAAGTTAAAAAAGAGAATGCAGGATAAGCTTAATGCGTCCCAAAAAGGGGCGTGTTTTTTTTTACATTTATGATTCTCCCTATGAGGTTTTATTCTGTGTAAAATTTATTGTGTAATTTTCTGTAAGTCTTATTTTTGTGTGATGATTTTATAGAATATGATGACTTTTGTACTCCTGAATCACTACTGAAGACAAAAAAGAAAACATGTAAACACTTTGTAAACTTTACGTACACAATAACGTGTTCATGTAAACAAATGCGAACACAAGCTGCTAAATCAACGTGTGCAATAAATGAAAACAAGTGTACAATTAATGATTACATGTAAACGAAAAAGAATACGAAAAAAGTCTGATTGCTTATTTTTATTAAAAAGTTTATTCTATTGGTAAAGATTATTTAATAGATGAGTCTTTGCACTCTCTATTAACAAATCAATTTTCGGGAGGAGAGTCACATATATGAAAAATTCAAGAGTAGCTGCAGTTGATGTGGGCAATGATGCAGTTAAAGCAAATTTCGGTAAGATGGATAACTCTTATTACATACCGAATGTGGTTGCACGCGATATGGAGGACAGACCAGTTATTGGCATAGAGGATTTGGATGAAAAAGATCCGATTGATAACTTGCATATCCGGGTTCACTCCCCTGCTCTGGAGGAAAACAATGCCGTTTATCGTGTCGGAACGCTGGCAACAAAAACGAATAACTCAACCGAACTTGACCAAGGGAGCAGCAAATCGGAAGAAGACCAGACATTGGTGATGCTATTTGCCTCAATCGCCTTGGATGCTGTCAGCACTAATTCCTTTAAGCAAGGCAAAAAAGACGTGATTGATGCAAATTACACATTGGGTACCGGCCTGCCGCTAAGGGAAGTTAAGGAAGGAAAAGATGTCGGCTACCGTTCCCAGCTGCTTGGTTCGGTCCATCAGGTTGAATTTTTGGTGACACCGCAATATCAAGGGAAAAAGATAAACATTAAATTTGATGAAGTAAAAGTATATCCGGAAGGTTTCGCAGCATACGTGAATCTGATCATGGATAATGACTTGAACGTAATTAATCAGGAATTGATTGATAAACAGATTCTGATTCAGGATATCGGCGGGCTTTCAACCGACATTGCTGTTATCCGCAACCGAAACGTTGACGATGACAAAGCACAGGGCTTTCCATTGGGTGTTGCTGAATCGCTCGAGGAAATCCGCGATGAGATTCGGACACGACATGGCGTTGAACTGGACAGTCGCCGCGATGTGGTTGATATCATTACCCGTAAAAACGACCGTCATCATATAATGGTACGGGGCAGCCGGACAAACATCCACGATATCACGGACCGGATTTTGCTGGAGCTGGCCAAGAAGGAATACCGCAACCTGCGCAACGTCTGGCAAAAAAATTCACAATCGGAAATCTGTTACTTTGTCGGCGGCGGATCAGCCGTATTAAAAGATTATATCAAAGCGCTTAATAACAAATTAGACGGCTTTAACATTGATTTCTTTGAGAATGAAAATGAAAGTATCTGGATGATGGCCAATGCCTATTATAAGCTGATCATGGATTATGTGAATAAAAATACGCAGGCAGAAGCAAAGGAAAAAGCCGCAGCAGAGAAAAAGTAGGGTGATACCATGCAAGGGTCAAAAAAGAATATCGAACGCGGCCAGTCGATTACATTCCGCGTTCCTTCCGATACACCTGATTATCTGTTAAAACAGCTGCAAAAACTGAAGGAAACTGAACGCCGCAATTTTTCCAGTCAAATTGCCCAATATGTCCTGAAAGGCGTTAATGAAACATACACACGCGAGCGCGAAACAGTCACGATTCCGCTCCCGCGGCAGCTTACCAAAGAGCAGAAAAGCTGGCTGAAGCACGAGCATTCGGAAGCATTGATTGGCACAATTGTCTATCAGCTGCTGCAGGATCCAATTCGGGCAACATCAATCCTGTCCACACTGAACGGTAATCAGCCGATGGAGCCTGAGCCACCTGTTGAAGAGGAAGCAGAAGAAGCGCCGTCTGTGGAAAAGAAGCCTGATCTGGATGCGGTCGGCCTTAATAATTTGGATGACCTGCATGAAGCAGTTGATGATGAGCCGGAAGAACCAGGAGAAGATCCGCTGGCGGACTTTTTCTCCAAAATGAATAAATGAAGCAAACAGAACCAAACTGTCCTGGGAATTCCCGGGGCAGTTTTTTGATGCTACTTAAAATGTGGCGAATTCAAGGGCGTAAAGATACATGCATAAGATGCCGGATTCCAATCAAACTAACATTAGAAAGGAGTTTGATACAGTGGAATTCGATTGGATTTGGAAATCCATTTTAATCGTGATTGCAGGAACGTTGTTATTACGGCTTGCCGGCCGGAAATCCATCTCTCAGATGACGCTCCCGCAGACGGTGATTATGATTGGGATCGGATCGTTGCTCATTCAGCCTGTTTCCGGCAATAATATCTGGGTGACTATAGCTGTTGGCGGCATTTTGATTATCACGTTATTCATTATGGAATACGCCCAGGTGAAAGGGAATATTTTTGAAAAGCTTATTACCGGCAAATCGAAAGTGATGATTGAAAATGGCACTGTAAATGAACAAAACATGAAGAAAGTACGAATGACAGTTGACCAGTTGGAAATGAACTTGAGGATGAAAAATGTTAAAAATATAGACGATGTCGAATGGGCAACATTGGAGCCAAACGGGCAAGTGGGTTTCAGCCTAAAAAAAGAATCGCAGCCTGTCACGAAAAAGGAATTTAACCAATTATCTTCTGATGTTCAGCAAATATTAAGCCAACTGTCGATTGATTCACACATCAGCCAGCTCAGAACACAATTGAACGACCTCACTAATCAGATTGCCAAGATGAAGAAGCAGCGTGATATGTTCAAGGAACTTGATGAAAATAGCCAGGAAGAAAATTCCTCGCCAAAACACTTGCAGTGATGGCGGGGATATTTTTATATCAGCTTAACAGCTTTTTTAAACGAGAAAGAATCCAGCGGCAAGGTAAATCACCGCGGCTATGCCGGCGCCGACAGCGCAGATTTTCAGTTTGTAGCGGGCGTAATCGACCAGGGGCATTTCAAGGATTGAGGCTGTCGTGATTGTCGTGTCCCCGAGTGGTGAAGTCATGGCACCGAATGACCCGCTGGCAAACACAGCTCCGACTGTCAATGGGATTGATGCCTCGGTTGAGACAGCCAGCGCGATCCCAAGCGGCATAAATATCCCCCATGTTCCCCACGATGATCCGAGGAAATAACTGACCACTGCCCCAAGGATAAATACAATGGCCGGAATCGTGAAGCTCGGCAAAAATGAACCGAGTGTCGCATTAATAAATTTGGAAAAGCCAAGATCTTCGGTAACAAGTGACAGTGCCCACACCAGGATAAGCAGGATAATCGCCTGCATGAGCTGATTGCCGCCGTCGTAAAAATGGTAAATGGTCTCTTCCATGGACTGCCGGCGAATCACATAAAACACAAATGTCAAAATCAGAGTTATGAAAACTGCCAGCAGCATAACGAATGTAGCGTCCGCTTCTGAAAATGCCTGAAAAACGGTGTTCGCACCCTTAGCCATCCCATTTTGCCATAGCAGAAACAGCGATAGCCCTAGGAGCAAAAAGAGCGGAACAATCAGATTCCACGGCTGTGCTTTGACCGTCGAAAGTTCTTTTTCGATGCCTGAACGATGGTAGTCATGCTCATTAACTTGTTTACCGGTCTGTTTATTTGTCCTTTCCTTTTCAGAAGATGACCAAAACGTCCGGATAAGGCCAATTACCAGCATCACAATAGCATAGAAATTAAACAGAATGCTGAGCAGGAAAATCTGGTAGGGATCCATGTCCAGGTTAAACTTTTGCACACCACTCTCCACAAGCGAAATCATGAAACCGACAAATGCTGTTGCAACGGGCAGGAGAACGATAACTGAACTTGTGGAGACATCCATTGTAAACCCGACTTTGCGTTTGGAAATGCTCATATCTTTCATGAGCGATTTCACGACCGGGCCAATCATCATAATTCTGAACATCGGCATCATGAACGTGAACGGCAGTGTCAGCCAGATGAGCCCCAATAAACCGCGCTGTGATTCAATTTTGTCTCCAATCCATTTCGAAAAGCCTTTTATGCCGCCTGAAATATTCATCATCCCAATCAGGCCGCCGAATAAATAAAGAAAAGCGATGATTTTGATATTGTTTTCGTCCGATAGGGTTGTAACAACGTAGCTTACTGATTTCTCAGTGCCGCCAAGCAGACTGAATTCAACGAGTAATCCCCCGACGAGAACACCCAGTACAAGCCCCGGGAGAATTTTCTTTAGCCATATTGATAATCCAATTACAATCACAAACGGAAGTAAGGAAAGCCACTCCATTATTCTGACATCCTTTCGGTTAATAGCAATACCAATTTTTTAAAGCATTCTAGTCATCAAGATTCTTATCCTCTAAAGCTTCCAGAGCGGACCTTCTTTTCCTGCGCTTTTCTTGCTTGTTAATATGAATGGTTGGCGGCTGATAATCCCTGGTAGCTCGGATATCCTCATTGGAAGCCCGCATGAAGGACCATGCCAGGAGTCCCATAATAAACAAAACCGGAAACCCGGCGACTATACTGGCAGTCTGCAATGTCTGTAAGTCACCGATGAACATTAAAACCAAAGGCATCAGGCATAGGGTGAATGCCCAGAAAAGGCGATTCCAGCGCAATGGCTCGGCTTTGACTTCTTTTTGCACCACAGCTGACAGGATATAGGATGATGAATCAAACGTTGTCGCCAGGAAAATGATTGCCAGAATAGTGAAGACGGCCACCATAATCCATGCCATTGGCAGTTGATTCAGAATCGCGATGATGGCAGCAGGCGCACCATTTTCGTTCATGAAGCCAATAACGTTAAAGCGGCCAGACAGCTGCAGATGGAGGCCAAAATTTCCCATGATACCGAAAAAGAGCACACAGCCCAGCGTACCGTAAACCATCGTGCCGAAAATCATTTCCTGGATGGTTCGACCGCGTGAAATGCGTGCAACAAACAGTCCCACAAATGGTGCATAGACAAGCCACCATGCCCAGTAGAACACCGTCCACGCTTCCGGAAATCCTGTTTCGGTAAAACCGCCGACATTAGCAAATGGCTCAAGCCAGGTAGCCATTTTAAAAAAGTTATCGATAATAAGACCAATGCTCGTAAAGGTCGTTTCACTGATAAATAACGACGGTCCGAAAACAAAAATAAAAGCGAGCACAAAAATAGCGAGCCAAAGATTGATGTCACTAAGCACTCTGATGCCGTTCCGCAAACCCGAATAAGCACTGACCGCAAATATCGCAGCACAAATGAGCATAATCACCGTCTTCATTGTAAGGTTTACCGGCAGACCGGTTATGTCATTCACACCTTCTGCGATCATCGGTGTTCCCAATGCCAGCGTCGTTCCGGCACCGCCCATCAGACCAAACATAAACAGAACATCAATGAGGATGCCAAGCGGTGTATCGACCAGCCGTCCGAGGACGGGTCTGACAGCCTCACTTATTTTCAGAACCGGCTTTTTCCGGACATAATAAAAATAAGCTATCGGCAGTGCCGGCAATGTATATATTGCCCAGGCAATAGGTCCCCAATGGAAAATACCGTATGCCGGCGCATAATTAATAGCTTCTTTCGATTCAGGCTCTATGCCGAATGGCGGACCTTGATAATAATAGGCCCACTCGATCATTCCCCAGTACAGGATACTTGACCCGATACCTGCAGCAAACAGCATGGCTGCCCATGATATCGTGCCAAATTCTTTTTCTTCATCTTTATCACCAAGTTTGACATGACCATTTTTGCTGAATGCAACAAAAACCAGAAAGGCAAAAGCAGCCAGTCCGAAAATTAAATATAAGACACCAAAATTGCCAGTCATGAAATCATTTGCCATATTCACAAATTCTTTACCTGCTTCAGGAAAAACCGCCAGAGGGATGGAGACGGCAACCAATAGGAATAAAGCACCAAAAAATGTCGGCCAGTCAATCAAATCTTTGTTCATTATTTTCACCCTTTCTACCGATAGCTTTTCTAGATGATGGCAGGATATTCATTGGCAGTGAAATATTTGAATGGCAGCAGGTAATTAATAAAAGGTACGGCAAAATGGGGGCGTGATAAAGTTTGATAAGCTTATTGCGCTGGACAGTAAAGAGTTATGTGTTGTGGGAGCTGAAGGGGTATTGAGGAGGAAATCCCGAAGATATCATGAATTTTCCCGAAGTTCACCGGGAAAATCCCGAAGTTCACATTGATCTCCCCGAAGTTCACAATAAAAATCCCGAAGTTCACAAAATTCCAGATTTCGGTCGCAGCTAAAAAAACCGCTGTATGAACTCGAAAAACGTTCATACAGCGGGTAGATGGCCTTTAGCCGGCTTCAGTTATTTCATTCGGCGGCAGTATTTGCTTAAGTTGCTGCTTTTCGTCGTTCGACAGCGGCATCATTGGCAGACGAGCGTCTCCAACGTACATACCCATCATATTGAGAGCTGCTTTTACCGGTGATGGGCTTGGTTGTGCGAATAGCGCCTTCATCGTCGGCAGAAGTTCCTGATGGATAAGAGATGCACGTTGCACGTCACCGTTCTGGAAGCTTTGAACCATTTTTTTAATGTCACTTCCGATAATATGCGAGGATACGGATACAATTCCGTTACCGCCAATCGCCAGTACAGGGAGTGTCAGATTGTCGTCACCGCTGTAGAGGGTGAAATCTCCAGACGTTTTACTGATGATGTCAGTCATTGCATCAAGGTCGCCGCTCGCTTCTTTCACCGACACAATGTTACTGATCTCAGACAGCCGGATAATAGTTTCAGGATCAATTGCCACTGCGCTCCGACCTGGAACATTGTAAAGCATTACGGGAAGGGATGTCGCTTGTGCAACTGCTTTATAGTGCTGATACAGTCCTTCCTGGGAAGGTTTGTTATAGTATGGTGTTGTGAGCATGATTGCATCGATACCCGTCGCTTCCGCCTGCTGTGTCAGCTCGATGGAAGTCCGGGTGCTGTTTGATCCTGTACCTGCAATGACGGCTGCTCGTCCATCTGCAACTTGTGAGACAAAGCGGAACAAGTCCAGTTTTTCGTTATCTGTCAGGGTTGGGGATTCACCTGTCGTCCCCGCTACGACTAATCCGTCCGAACCATTTGCGATTAAGTAATTCACCAATGTACGTGTTGCCTGAAAATCGATATCACCATTTTGATTGAATGGGGTTACCATTGCGGTTAAAACTTGGCCGAAATTCATCGTTTTTCACATCCTTTTAAAATTGTTTTTAAAAGGCTATCTCCCATTTTCGCAATAAAAAAACAACAACGAGGGGTCGCTGTTGCAGCAGAAACGTTACTTACGTTTCTTTGCGCAAGATAGCCCTCCATATAGTCTCCTATATGACAGTCCTGTATTTATTCAATAGCAGAACCAACTTCGAGAATATGAGCTTCTCTTAAGTTTCGGCGAATACCCCTTTCCACAATCATCAGCGGATCCCATAGTCCTTCTACTGTGTACTGATGGTCTTCGCACCTCTACCCCACTTCAATGAATTGAAATGGAAAATATATAATTATATTCAATCTACCACAGGGTATCCGGAATTTCAAGGCATACTTCGGGAATTACCACGTCAGGTATCTTTTCTTTTAATCTATTGCATCAGAATGTTTTCTATGATAGTCTATTAAATACAATATATATTAATAAAAGTTATTAAATTCACTATATATAGTGTCCGAGAAATAAGGTGACAACTTCGTCTTAAAAGGGAATCCGGTGAAAATCCGGAACTGTCCCCGCAACTGTAAGTGTGGACGAACAGGCTATCCACTGTATTGCAAGCTTCACGGCAGCTATATGGGAAGGGCCTCAGTAGACAGAAGCATGAGTCAGGAGACCTGCCTTAGTTCGTACGTTTCAATCCTCGGGGCAAGAGATGGTGAAGCGATGGGAACATACTGCATATTTTCTGTCGTTTTATAACCGTTCATCCCCGTGGTGAACGGTTTTTAATATTTTTTTAGGAGGCAGAGCCATGACACTGACAATAACGGAGGATCTTGAGTCATTAATTGAACAGGCAACTGAAGGGCTGGATGTGGATAAGGAAGCTTTTTTGGAAAAAACACGTGAAAAGGGTGGTGCGGTCGATAAGAATTGTTTAATAAGACTGGCACTGGAAAATATCGATGAGGCAAATCCTGACTGGACATTTGTCGGCGAGCGCTTGTATCTGCAGACATTATATGAACAGGCAGCAGTAAATAGGAGGTATGAGGTCAGCCGTCAATACGGAGATTTTCATCAGCTTATTTCACGATTGGCGGATAAGGGCATTTATTCAGATAACCTGCTTAAGTCATACACCAGACAGGAAATTGATTATTTTGGCAGCATTATTGAGCCTGAGCGGGATTTGTTGTTCAACTACCTTGGTCTGTATACGCTGGCAACCCGATATCTTGCAACAGACCACGATAAAAACATATATGAACTGCCACAGGAGCGATGGATGGTCATCGCAATGCACCTGATGCAGGATGAGCATCCCGAGTATCGCAGCCAATACGTTGCTGAAGCCTATTGGGCGCTCAGCAATCTGTACATGACGGTTGCCACACCAACGCTTACCAATGCGGGTAAAACACACGGTCAACTGTCGAGCTGCTTTATCGATACGGTGGACGACAGTCTGCAGTCGATCTATGACAGCAATACCGATATTGCCAAGCTTTCGAAAAATGGCGGCGGGATTGGTGTTTACATGGGGAAAATCCGCAGCCGCGGCAGTGCGATCAAAGGTTTCAAAGGGATGTCAAGCGGTGTTGTGCCGTGGATCAAGCAGCTGAACAACACGGCTGTTAGCGTTGACCAGCTCGGGACGAGAAAAGGCGCGATTGCCATTTACCTGGACATCTGGCATGCCGATATTGAGCCGTTTCTTGATTTGAAGCTGAACAATGGCGATGAGCGTCTCCGCGCACACGATATTTTCACGGGTGTCTGTCTGCCGGATTACTTCATGGAACAAGTGGAAAAGCGTGGTGACTGGTACTTGTTTGACCCGCATGAGGTGCGGCAGGTGATGGGGTATTCACTTGAGGAGTTCTATGATGAAGAGCAGGGGGCAGGTTCGTGGCGCGAGCGCTATTTGGAATGTGTCCGGTCTGATGAGCTCACAAAACGTGTCGTTCCAGCAATCGATATTATGAAACGGATTATGAAATCACAGCTCGAATCCGGTACGCCGTTCATGTTTTACCGGGATGAGGTGAACCGGCAGAACAATAATCCACACGAAGGCATGATTTACTGCTCGAATCTTTGTACGGAAATCACGCAAAATCAGTCACCGACCGAATTTTTGGAAGAGTTGACGGAAGCGGATGGCACCATCGTGAAAAAATATAAACCCGGTGACTATGTTGTCTGCAATTTGAGTTCAATCAATCTCGGGAGGGCTGTTCCGGAGAAGGCTCTGGAACGTCTGATCAGCATTCAGGTCCGCATGCTTGATAATGTGATTGGCATAAATACTTTGCCGCTTAAACAGACACAGTTGACGAATCAGAAATACCGCGCCATCGGACTGGGGACATTCGGCTGGCATCATCTGCTGGCAAAAAAGAATATCGGATGGGAGACAGAAGAGGCGGTTGATTACGCTGACCGGATGTACGAAAAAATCGCATATCTGACGATTAAAGCCAGCATGGAACTAAGCAGGGAAAAGGGCAGCTATCCGGCGTTTGCAGGCAGCAAATGGCAGACGGGCCGGTATTTTACCGACAAAGGCTATACCGGTGAAAAATGGCAGTCACTCAAGCAGGATGTGATGGAACACGGTGTCCGAAACGGCTACTTGATGGCTGTTGCACCTAATTCGTCGACATCAATGATTGCCGGTTCCACTGCGAGTATCGATCCGGTATTCAAGCCGTTTTACTTTGAAGAAAAGAAGGACTTCAAAATTGCTGTGACAGCCCCGGAACTGGATCATAACACTTACGGGATTTACCGCCGTTCAGCGTATATTCTCGATCAGCGCTGGTCGGTCAGGCAGAATGCGGCCCGGCAAAGACACATTGATCAGAGCATTTCGTTTAATATTTATGTACCGAATACGATTAAAGCTTCCGTCCTCCTGGATTTGCATCTGCAGGCGTGGAAAGAAGGTCTTAAAACAACATATTACGTCCGGTCAACGGCCAATGATGTCGAGGAATGTGAGTGGTGTGAAAGTTGAAAGCATTAATCGCTTATTTATCATACAGCGGCAATACGAAGGAAACAGCTGAAATGGTTGCTGATTATCTGTCGGCGGATGGCGCGGTGACTGATATGCACCGGATTGGCATCGATCCGCCGGTGGACGCGTCCGCATACGATTTGATTTTTATTGGCACATTTACGTGGGAGATGGGCGCGACCCCTGATGAGGTAAAAGAATTTGTTCTGGAGGTCGGCTATAAACCGGCTAATGTTGCTGTATTCGGGACCGGAGATACGCAGTTCGGCGGTGATGAGCTTTATTGCCTGGCTGTGGATAAACTGGTCACATTTTATCAGAGCAGATGGGACGGATTGAAAATCGAGCAGTCACCGCGAGGCTCACAGGAATTTATGGTGAAAAACTGGCTGGAAGGAGTGCTTCATGATGTCAAAAGTCTTACTTGAGAAAGCAAAAACATTGGAACCGATCAATCCGAATAAATCAACCGCCTTGTTTGGCGGGAAGTCGAGCGGTATCCTGAATTGGAATGACATCGCTTATCCGCACTGGTATAAAATGTACAAGCGGCTGATCGGCAACTACTGGCAGGCGGATGAAATCAATATGTCCGACGATCTGCGCCAGTTTGCATCACTGACTGATGAAGAGCGTGATGCGTATTTGAAAATTATCGGACTGCTGTCGACGCTGGACGGGCCGCAGACACGGACGGCACTGTTATTGTCATTATATGCGACAGATCCGTCTGTCCAATCGATCATGGCTGTCATCGCTCAGCAGGAAGCTGTGCACAATGAAAGCTACTCGTATGTGCTGTCCTCAGTAGTATCGCTTGATGAGCAGAATGAATCGTTTCAGCTCGGGCGTACCGACCCCGTACTGCTGAAACGGAATGAGACGCTTATACAGCAATACAACGCGTTTGTCGAGGAACCGACGATTGAAAATATATTGAAAACTTGTGTTTACACTGTGCTCCTGGAAGGGATGTTTTTCTATTCCGGATTCGCGTTCTTTTATCATCTCGCGCGAAAAAATAAGATGGTCGGTACATCAACCATGATCAGTTACATCAACCGGGATGAACTTGAACATGGACGGTTTATTTCTGAATTATTCCGGGCGGCATTGGATGAAAATCCGGATTTGAATACAGCGGAATTTGCTGATTGGGTTTACAGCAGGTTCAGCGAGTCGGTCGAACTTGAAATCGAATGGTCCGCGTATGTACTCGCTGATATTGAGGGGATCGACCTCGATGAAATGGCCGGCTATATCAAGTATCGCGCCAACAAAATGTTGCGCATGATGGGCCTTAGCGAGATGTATCCTGAGCATACGGAAAACCCGATGAAATGGATCCGCGCGTACGCCGATAATTTTGACGGCACCAAGACAGACTTTTTCGAGCAAAAATCACGGCAGTATACGAAAACAAGCGATCTGAACGGGTTTGATGATTTGTAGCTGAGCGGATGTGGGGGCGCCATACTTTACTGAGAAATCGCCGAATAATGCAGATATGAAAATTGCTTTTGCCAAAGTTCACATTTGAGTTTCGACCATTGAAGTGTTCGACATTGATGCCAAAATAAGGGGCTGGGACATAACTAAAACGTTTAATATTAAAGACGGATGATACTCGGCATATTTAAGTGAAATGTATGGGTGAATCTTAACCACCGCCGCGGAAAAAGAAAAATCCGAACTGATTCAAAATTCAACTGAAGAATTTTAAATCATCGTTCGGATTTTTTCTTTGATTCATTACTTTTGTCGCTTCACTATACTTCATTAAGCGGAAAAACCTTACCCGATACTGCGTGCACGCCATATGCACAGTCCAGTTTTCCGCACATGATGTAGGTTTCCCGCCCTCTGTCATATACGTAAACCGGTTCAATTTCAATATGTTCACGCAACGTTTCAAACGCTTCATCACGCGATAAAACCGGATCTTCAGCCTTTACAAAATGTTTAAACGCTTCAAACAGCCTGTCCTGATCAAAATAATTTACCGCTGTAAGTGTATCACGGTCAATCAATAGCTTGATCTTAATATCAAGCGCATATTTCACCTCGCCCTGAACAGGTTTAATCTCAGCCACGATATAATCGTCCTTCAAATAAACACCGGTCAGTTTACGCTTGCCGCTCTCATCCGGAAAAACCAGACGCATAAACCGCAAAACTTCCTGCAGGCTTGTTTCCACTTCAGTTTCCGATAGAGGTATTGTGTCCGGATGCAGTTCGTTTGCCAGCACACTTTCCAGTTCCACCTCGGGAGACAAGTCAATATCTTTTTGTTCAAATTCTCCTTCGAGCGGTTCTTCCCACCGCAATACTTTGTCCATCGCAATAAAAGAACTGCGATCCTCACCATACGAAAACGGAATGGTCCGTAATGCATCGTTGTTCAAAAACACTTCTTCAATTCCATAGATTGGCACCCATTTTTCCTGCTCTTGATCAGGCAATTTCTGCAACCGGCACTGGTCTTTTGCAAATGGTTCATACTTATCAGGTGTCAGCGCAAACGGCTCCCATTCGATTTGCGTTTCACCCGGGAATTCACCATCAATAGAAAATGCTGTCAGAACATCATCGTCATTGAATTCGATCTTGATTATTCCGCTGGGAGAAACCGGGATGTTATCAACCGCTGCGCCGAATACCAGCGTCTGCTCATCTTCACGTGCAATCAGAAACTGCCGGCCAAATGTGAGTCCGGTCATCTCTTCAATCCACTCGATCACATCTTCTTTGGCAGCTGATAACGGGTATAAGCTGCTGTCAGCGCTGTTGACATCCCTGGTGAAATCAAGCAGGCGCACTGCCTTCGTATGAAAATTGATATCCACGACTGCAGTCCCTGCCGGATTTAAAGCTTCATCCGAACCCATATCACCCGCCGGGAACCATTCCATATTTAAAATATAGGATGTTTCATTAAAATGATTCTTTTCACGGAAAAATTGATACCGTTTCAGTTCGTGGTCATGTAACCCAAGCGTTTCGCGCGCATGATCCACTACTGACTGCAATTGTTCATTCATTGTAAAAACCCCGCTTCTGCTGAATTATGTTCAGTATAACACCTTCTTTTAAGTATCTGAAATCGCTGTAGTTATACGGAAATATTTTTAAGTTAGTCTTCCAATTAATGATCAGTCAGAAAACATTTAAATAAACCGCTTTCTTCTGGTACAATAAACAATCAGATTGTAAACATCAAAGAAAAATAAATGAGGTGAACGACATGGGAGTGGAGCACAATCCACATCTGCTATGGTTTGTTGTGGGATACGGCATCATCATGGTGATTATTGGCATTTACTTTTCCAGAAAAATTTCCAGCAGTGAGGACTTTATTTTAGCCGGAAAAGGTTTGGGGACGGTTGTCCTGACAGGGACCCTCCTTGCCACATGGACAGGCAGCGGCAGCATCTCCGGCGGCGAGACGTCGATGGCTTATACATACGGGATAATACCGGCCTTCATGCTGATTTTCCCAACGCTTATCGGTATTATGATTTTATATGTGATCGCACCAAAAATTCGTGAATTCGGAAAATATACGGTGTCCGGCATTCTTGAGGCCAAATACGGGCAGACAGCCAGACTGATTGCCAGCATTATTATCATACTGGCATTCGTCGGCATCGTGTCTTATCAGATGACCGGAATCGGGTTCATTTTAAACGTGACAACGGGTATTTCCGTTGATACCGGTACAATCGTCGGTGCGGCTTTAATTATCTTTCTGGCGACAATCGGCGGGTTGCGTTCAATCGCCCCGACAGACGCCTTGAGTGCGTTTCTGGCCATTGCCGGCTTGTTCATAACACTGCCGGTGATCTATAGCGTTGCAGGCGGCTGGGACGGGGTGACATCGAATGTGCCTGCTGACCATCTGACAGCAACCGGCACACTAAATACGGTGCAGTTGCTCGGCTTTTTGCTGCCATCACTATTCCTGCTGCTCGGTGATCAGAACATGTACCAGCGGCTGGCAGCATCCAAAGCCGGGAGATCGTCCAAGAAGGCGCAAATCGGCTGGCTTATAGGGATGACACTTATTTCTCCGGCAATATCGCTGATTGCGTTTGCCTCCCGTTCCATTTTCCCGGAAATTGATCCGGGTATGGCATTGATGGCTACAACAACCGTCATGCCAATAGTTATCGGAGGCATACTGTTGGCTGCTGCCACAGCATTTATTGTAACGACAGGAAACTCATATCTGCTCTCGGCGGCAACGAACGTGACGTATGATATTGTCAAAAAACATATTAAACAAGATGCATCTGACAAACAATTGCTTAACATGACGAAATTTTTCACGATTCTGCTTGGTATTGTTGCGTTTGTACTGGTCACGTTTTTTCCGACCGTCCTGGAAGTACAAATGTATGCGTACACCGTATATGGGGCAGGACTGACACCGGCTTTGCTCGCTGTTTTCTTCTGGAAGCGCGTCAACATGGCAGGCGGTGTATCTTCAATGATTGCAGGCGTTGGCACTACTTTGCTGTGGGAAATTCCACTCAGCAAGCCATTTGAATTGAACAGTGTCATTATCGCACTGCCGGTAGCGGTTATTGTTCTGATTGTGGTAACACTGGCCACTTCACGCAAATAAAAAGCAGTCTAATGATTATTCTGGTTCAATATTTCCCGGGAAATTATCGGAGGTAATCATTGCTTTTTTCCTTATTGCTCAATTTATAGGTCTATAGTAAAAAAAGCTGTCCATCAAAGGACAGCTTTTTTACTCTGTTAATTAAAATAATTCATAAGACCTGCAGCAATCCCTTCACCAACATTTGCTTGGTGATCTGTGGTGCGGATAACTGACAAGTCATGCGGATTGGTAATGAAACCGAGTTCCACCAGAACCGCTAAGTCACTGTTCTCGCGCATTACATGATAGTTATTTTGCATAAGACCACGGCTATTCAGTGTCATATGCTGCTCCAGACCGGATTGAATGTCGCCTGCAAGTTCACGGTCATTCCCATTGGTATAGTAATATGTGCTGAATCCATTGATGCCCTGAAATGGGAATGCATTATAATGCAAACTGATGAAGGCATCTGTCGCATACGCACTGCTGAGATTGACCCTGTCTTCAAGCGATACATATGTATCATTTGAGCGTGTCATGATGACGGTAGCACCTGCCTTGCGCAATTCCTCTGCAACACTGAATGCCGTGTTCATGGTGTGCGTTTTTTCAACAGTGTCTCCGTAACCAATGGCACCAGGGTCTTTTCCGCCATGACCGGGGTCCAGAACAATGTTGTAGCCATTAAGTGTACCGGATGGTTCAGTTGACTGCTGGGTTTCCGCTGTGTTTGCTTCGCTGTCGGCAGATGGACTGCTCGCGGCTGCACCATCTTCCATTGGATAAAGAAAGTGTGCGGCAACCCAGGCAACTTGCCCATCATAATAGGTTTGCGCCCATCCGTGCTTTTTCTGGAAAACGACAGCCTGGTCGCCGGTAGATAGCTGACCGAGCACATCAGCGCTGCGTGATGGAGCAGTTCTGACATTCAGGTTATCAGCACCAACGCCGTAAATTTGACCATCATTTGCCAGGGCATTCGGCATGAACATAAGAGATAATAATAGCAAAAAGCCGGCAGAAATAAGTGTTATTCGTGCTTTCCCCACAAAATCCTCTCCTCTCTTTTCTGTTGTATTAACTCATATTATCCGTTACAAGAATATTCTAAACGCCATTTTTACAAAAAACATTCAAAAGTTCTAGAATAATAAGAGTGTTTGGAAAAATGCCGAGAAAAATATGGAAATGGCGTTTTATGCTGAATATCATAACATGAGAGAATCTAAAAAAACAAGCAGATACCAGATTGATAGATGAAATTGCCGCATTATCGAAACTTTTGACCCATATGATTCGTATATAGCGTAAACGTACAAGACTTTGTAATCAGCAGTGAGGTGGTTCTAATAAATGGCAGCGAAACATGTTGACATGGAAGAACGGAGAAAAAAAGAAGATCGGGGATGGATTGCTGATTTGCTTCTTTCTTTGCCGGAATTAATCATATTACCGGCGAAGTGGATGTTTAGGGGGATATCCGCTCTGATCAGGAATTGGCTATAACGGCAGACACAGGAGTGGTGGTCGTTTTAAGCCGATAAACGAAACTCAGAAAAGATGTGATTATTCTTGAATAGGCGAAAAGTCATCACCGCCATTACGGGCTTGGTCATTTTGGTTGTTGCTGTAACCTTTGTTGTTGATACGGAAGATCCCAAATCACAAAACAAGGACGTTATCTCACATGACTATACATTCACTGGTGAAAGCGAAAATTGGTCTGCCGTATTTGAAGTGGAAGGGAAGGAAGTTTTTTACGAGGAGGAAGAGGTGCTTAAGCTTGACAGCAATGCCAATTCAGCATTCGAGCTGATGTATAAAGGGTCGCTGGAGGAACTTTCTTCCGTGAGCAGGATGCGTTATGAATACGTAACACCAAACAGCGTCATGGAGAGGACTACGAATTCGCCGCCGAATGAAACCTTCTTTACCGACAGAGGTAACGACCTCGTGCGGCAGGAAGCGGTCATTAAGGTAACCGTTGAATGGGACGGCAGTACAGAAACGTTCACAATGGAGGCAGAGGAATAGGCTATTGTGATGTTTCCCTGAATGTAATATCGATGACGTCTTCTGTTTCGGTATCGAATTCAATATTGATGAAGACACCGAACTCCCTGTCATCCTTCTGAAGCCATAGCTTGAACTTTTCCACTGATGTCGTATCTTTATTCTCACGCCCCCGATGAAGGTAGTCGATGATATCCGCATTCGGGTATCTGGATTGGGTCTCCTTCATCGCAAGTCGTCCCCATTTGGCATAGGACGGGATATCCTTTTCCGCATGAACCATAGGCTGGATATAATTGGTTTCTCCAACGCCTGCTAAAAAAATTATGACACCGAAAACAATGAATATTGCACGCAACGAAATCATCTCCTTGCAGTTAGGATGGCACTAGAACGGTTTTTTATGAACTTTTTACACTTGTAATAAATGTTTATGTCAAGATTTTTGACAGTTACAGCTGATATCTTCACTTGTAGGCATCAACTGCATCATTTATACTAAAAAGTGGATTATACTAATTTTCAAATGGAAGGCGGTGGCATAATGAGGAAAGCCTTGGCAACCTTTGTTATACTGGCGATTATCCTGGTGATATTTTTCGTCGTTATCGAGTATGCCGGGAATAGCTCGGATGACGCCATAAAAGGTACCGGTAAAAAGGTTGAAGCATCAGACAGCACAGCTGTTTCATTTCATCCCGATGGTGAAGTGGAACAGCTTTCCACTTATGACACGCGCCGTATGAAGGAACAGGAAGAGATGGAACAAAAAATTCGGAAAGATTATAAAGAAGGATCTTATTCGATGGAAAATCCTTTTGTGAGACTGGATCCATATGGAGTTGCGCCGTTAACAGCACTCGCCATGTTTGAAACGGACGAACCTGTCAAACTTACTGTGACCGTCGAAGGGAAAGAGGATCGCGGGGATATTTCGCGTACGTATGATAACTATAAAACTAAACATGCCATACCTGTGCTTGGCCTCTATCCAGACTATGAAAATACGATTACTATAGAGGCGACGACTGAGGCCGGGGAAACCGCAACAAGCACATTTACTATTAAAACAGATCCGCTGCCGGACGATTTTTTGACGAATGAAACGGCAGCGTCTCATCCTGAAAAAATGGAAAACGGCATGACTTTTGTGATTCCAAGTACCCGGTATGCATATGCAGTTGACCATAATGCTGATGTACGCTGGTATTCAACGTTGTGGAATTCACACGTTTTCAAGCGCCTGGATAATGGTCATCTCCTATACGCTACAAAAGAGAAGGGCCAGAATAAGTACAATGAAATGCTTGAGATGGATATGCTAGGAAAAGTATACAATTCTTATCTGATCCAGCTTGATGATTATGAGGATACAAATGTGGTGCATCATGAAATGATTGAATTGCCAAACGGAAACTTTCTTGCCACCGTTCATGATACGGAATCGGAGTATATTGAGGATGAGATGATAGAAATTGACCGGGAGACAGGAAAAACAGTGCGGGATTTCAGTATTCGCGACTTGTTCCCTGAAGATTTTTACAAGGAGTATGGGAATGTATTTTCCGATGATGGCGACTGGTTCCACCAAAATGCCATCTGGTACGTGGAAAAAGACGACTCGATTGTCATATCCAGCCGGCACCAGGATTTAGTGATGAAAATGTCCTATCCGGAAGGGAAAGTGGATTGGATTTTGGCCGATCATGAAAAATGGCCTGATGCTTATGATAAATACCTGCTTGAGCCAAAAAGCGATGACTTTAAATTCCCGGCCGGCCCGCACGCCCCGATGACAATGCCGGATTTTGATAATAATGAAAAGACCACTGATTATTTACTGTTTGATAATAATGTTGTGATCACCCGCGGGAAAGATCCGCTCAGCGGGGATTTCAGCCAGGCCGTCCAATATCGTATCAACCCAGAAGAAATGACGATTGAGCAGGTCTGGAAATTTGGCAAAGATCGCGGTGAAGACTTTTATTCAAAAATCGTCGGTGATGCGGACTATCTTCAAGACACAGGAAACCGGCTGGTGACCTCAGGTTATATTGACGCTGATGATGGCATGAACAGCCGGGTTGTGGAAGTCAATGATGAAGAGCCGGCAGACGTCATTTATGAACTCGTCATATCTGGTTTTGAAAAGAAGAGTCACAGGCAGGCATACCGTGCAGAGCGTATGCCGCTGTATCCTGAGCAAAAATGGAATGTTGAAATAGGCAAATAGTTGTGAGGTGAAGCAGCTGAATGTGCTGCTTCATTGTTGTCAAAGTAAGGAAAGCGGTTTTATTAGAAACAACTTTTGAAGAACGGAGAAATTTGCAGGAGAGTACGAATATCAGCAGAAGACCGGAAGTATCGCCAGAAAAGCTTAAGTATCCCCAGAAGATCGCCGTTATCTGCAGAAGAAAAGAAGTATCAACAGAAGATCGGAAATATCAACAGAAAATAGAAAAAGATATCAGGGGAGCTGCCACTAGAGTCTAGGAGCTGCTCCCCTGATTCGTTATGCTCTGATCCATTTCCAAATTTCCGCTGGGGTGGCGTTTTTTCCGTACATGAGGATGCCGGTCTTGAATATTTTCCCGGCAACCTTCGTTAGTATCCAGATGCTAACAACCAGAATTGCCAGCGCAATGATGATTTCGACCCATGGCCATTCTTCCAGCACCATCAGACGCATCAGTAATACGCCTGGCGTTGTAAATGGGATATAGGTTCCGACCTGGGCCACAATTCCGCTTGGATCGTTGATGACCGGCGCGATAAAAATGAACGGCAGGAACGGGAGCATCATGACCATACCCTGGAAGTTCCCGGTTGTTGACATATCTGCCATCGTAGCGCCGACGCCAACGAACAATGCGGCAAACAGGAAATACCCAAGGATGGCGATACCAATCAGCAGAATCAATTCAGGCACAAGCAAATATTCCAGAATGGCCACATTATCCAACTTCCATATGCTGATCGGAAGGGCAAACGCGAGAAATACGGCCGCTTGAATCATTCCCAGGCCAAAGTAGCCGATTATTTTCCCCTGCATCAACTCACCTGGGGTAAGTGATGATAAAATGATTTCGGCAATTTTGTCCTTTTTCTCATTGGACGCACTCTGAAAAATATACATTCCGGAGACGACAATGGAAAACAGGATAATAGCTGCGAAGGCCCCTGGGATGACTCGTTCATAAGGGTCTTCCCCGAGAAATCCGCCACTCTCGCTTGCTGTTTCTGCACCATCAGCCGCAGCGAGTTCCTCCGATGTTGTTTCCTCAAATTGAATATTCATGGAAACAGCGGCAAGTTGCTTGTCAGATAGACCAAGCTGCTGCATCTGGAGTGTTTTGACCGGGTTTGACAGAACCTGTACCTGATTCATGAAACCCGGCTCGATTTCCTCACTTGTGTAAACAGGAATGACCCCGTCTTCCAGCGCTCGTTCATCAAGGAAAATATAGGCGGTATTCTCGCTGGATTCCAGTTCAGTCCCCACATTTTCCTCATTCACATTGGTTGTCTTGATGTCCCAGTTCAGGTCAGTTGTTTCAACCGTTTGCTGCAAGCCTTCAAACATTCCAAGCTGGTCATTGACAAATACCTGTGTTGCTTCACCGCTGTCTTCAGAATCGCCAAAAAGACTTCCAAAAAACATAAATCCTAAAAATAGTACAGGTGTTAAAAATAAGCCGATTAAAAAGGATTTATTCTTCAGATTACGTTTAATTTCCCATTTAGCTACCTTCATAGCATTACGCATGTGATACACCTTCTCCCTGTGCAATATTCCCATCGGTTGCGATATCGATGAAAATTTCGTGCAATGATATGCGGTCAATTGATAATTCCTGGACAGACAGGCTTTCAGGTAAATTCTTCAGCCAGCTGACTGCCTGGACATGTTTAGCCAAGTAGAGGACAGAGGTATCCTCATCCTGCTTTACCCGCTCAACATCCGGAAGACCTTTAAGTTTATCCAGATTATTTTTCCCGCGTATCGTACATTTAAAGTTGGCGTATCGCTCTTTGACGTCATCCATATCCCCATAAATGATCCGCTTGCCGTTATGCATCATAAACAACCGGTCACACATTTCTTCCACCAGATTCATCTGATGCGAGGATAATAGAATCGCAGTGCCGTTTTCTGCCAGATTGCGGATTTCATTTTTAAATAGTTCCTGGCTGACCGGATCCAATCCGGAAAAAGGCTCATCCAGAATCAAGAGTTCCGGCTCATGGATGATTGAAGAAATGAACTGTACTTTCTGTCCCATCCCTTTTGAAAGCTCCTCAACCGAACTGTTTTCCTGTCCTTCGAGATCAAACTTTTTCAAATAAGTGAGTGCGCGCTCTTTGGCTCTTTTCAGCGGATAGTCCTTCAGTTCAGCCAAATAAAGCAGGATATCCATCACTTTCACATTTTTGTACAGACCACGTTCTTCAGGCAAATAACCAATTTTATGCCGCGGGATTTCATCATGACCCTGGAAGGAAATGGTCCCTTCATCGGGATACATGATGCCCATAATATTGCGGATAGTCGTTGATTTACCCGCGCCATTCGGCCCTAAAATGGCCATGATTTCTCCCTTTCGTACATCAAATGTAATGTCCTGAATAACTTGTTTGTCCTTAAATGATTTCTTTAGTCTGTCGACTGTCAGCATTGTTTCCATATGTTGTTCACCTCTCTAATTTGAACGTGCTAAATCGTTTCGTGTTAAAAACTTCCCTTCGAATTTAATCGATATAAAAGAATTTCTTCCAGATCCAAAGTTTGTTTCCCGCCTTGTAATACGCACAAATAGTCCGCAAGTTTCATAATATGTGCAAATTGATAATTGGATGCTCATTTTTTGGTACTAATATTGTATATATACGGTATATGTCCGTATGAAAAAGTCAAGTGAATCTGGAAAAATCATTGAAAAAGTGTAGAATAGAGAAAGGGAATTATTGATTCGGCTGAAATTGTCACTATTGGTGACAAGGTATAATAAGGTGTTCTTTTCAGTCGAAATTCCGGAAGTAGGGCTGAAATATCGGAAGTAGGGCAGATAAACCACAAATTGGTTTGATATTTCATAAATTAAGTCGATAAATCGAAAACCCGATTGATATTTCACAGATTATGTTGATAAACCAAAAGTCAAGTCGACATCACAAAAATTCAGTCGAAATTCTGGAAATTAAGCTGAAATACCAAAAATACGGTTGATATCCCGCGAATTCAGTTGATATTCCAAATTTGTTGCACAGATTTTGTCAGGAAGGTGAATAAAATGGGATGGATCATAGCAATTATCACAATGGCAGCGTTAATTTTAGCTATCTATTTATTGGATAAAAAGCCGAACCTCAGTCTGGCGATTGCCATTATTACACCATTTGTCTGTTTTTACTTTATCGGACGATTGGATGGTGGCGTCATCTTTTCATTTTTTGCAGCTATTTTTGTTGTTATTATGAATGTGCTGAACCGAAGTAAAATAGAAGATTAACTAGCTGATATAAGCAGAAAACGTCGCTATTAAAAAGAAGCTGACCTTTACCATCGGAAGGTCAGCTTCTTGTGTTAGTTATCAGCGGCCTTTTAGATTTTATCAGTACTACAGTGCAGCAGATTTAACTTAATCCTTCGTCTCTCTCCAGTTTTATCAAAGCCATCAGTTCTGTATAAGTTTTCCAATTTCGTACAAACTAAAAAAAGAAAAAAGTTCCATGAAGTACAAGGAGAGTGACGATATGAAAAAATATATAGTGATATACAGCTTGGCATTTGTCATGCTATTGGCTGCCTGTGCCGATAAAGAGTATGATGTGGAAGAAACACAGAATAACAGCTCAAATGCTGGAGTTAAAACATCGGCCCCGGTTAGTGAAGAAACAGAAAAGCTGGAGGTGACAATGTACAACCAAGATAAAGAAAAAATTGGTACAACAACGATCAGGCCTGTTTATACGGGTGTAAAGATTACATTGGAGGCGACTGATTTGCCGCCTGGAATGCACGGTTTCCATATTCATGAAAATGGCATCTGTGAAGCACCGGATTTTAAATCATCAGGCGGACATTTCAACCCGACTGGTGGCAAACATGGCTTCGAACATCCGGAGGGCCCGCATGCCGGTGATTTGCAAAATATAAAGGTTGATCAGGACGGAAATGTATTCGCGGATGCTGCAGCGGAAATGGTTACTTTGGAAAAAGGCAAAAACAACTCATTGCTGAAAGAAGGCGGAACAGCGCTGATGATTCATTCGGGAGCGGATGATTATAAATCGCAGCCGTCAGGTGATGCCGGCGAGCGGTTAGCCTGCGGGGTCATCAGTGAGTGAATATGATTGGTGTAACATGAGACCCGGGTCGATGCCCGGGTTTATTCGATCTGTTATACTGGTGAAAATATCAGTTTTTAGCAGGTGTTTATTGGGAAACAGTTATTTTATTTTCTCTAATTATATTAGTTGCTTCTATTTTGCAGACAAGTACAGGTTTCGGCTTTTCGATTATGGCAACACCGTTTCTGCTGTTAATGTTCGAACCGCGGGAGGCAGTCCAGATCAATCTGATTTTGTCGCTCGTCATTTCGGCATCGCTCATCACGAAAATCAGAAACGATGTCGATACCGGCATATTAAAACGGCTTGTGGCAGGAAGCCTGGCGGGTTTGCCAGTTCGCTGATTCAGGTCGTGTTTGCCGGAACATCAGCGGAAATCTGGAAATCAGGTGCAGCCGCCAGAAATTCCTCACTTGTTCCCATTCCAAATTCTGATGGACCCATGTATACTGAATTTCGAGTACCTAAATAACACCATTCTTAAAGAAAAGGGACGGAGAGACCATGGCAACTGGCGTGCATACTCAAGCAGCTCATGTCCAAGATAAAATTTGGACTAAAGATTTTGTGATTATCTGCCTGGCTAATTTCTTTATTTTCCTAGGTTTTCAAATGACCATGCCAACGCTTCCGTTGTTCGTGGAGGAGCTTGGCGGAAATGACCGGCAGATCGGATTGATTGTCGGTATTTTTACGTTTTCCGCACTGCTGCTTAGGCCGTATGCGGGTCATGCTCTTGAAACAAAAGGCCGCGCATTTGTTTACATGACTGGTTTGATCATTTTTGTGTTATCAGTAGGGTCATATGCATTTATTTCCATTATTGCGTTGCTGTTTATCATGCGTGTTGTTCAGGGAGTTGGCTGGGGATTATCAACAACAGCGACAGGAACGATCGCTACTGACCTTATTCCGCCGAAACGCCGTGGTGAGGGGATGGGCTATTTTGGCCTCTCCGGTAATCTGGCGCTTGCGTTTGGTCCTTCACTGGGCTTGACACTAACAGGGTATATTTCGTTCACGTCGCTATTTTTGATATGTGCTGCGCTGGGACTGACAGCATTCATTCTGTCGACCCGAATTCGCTATAAGCGTGTGGAACAATCGGAGCATAAATCAACTACGGTTAAATTTGATATATTTGAAAAATCGGCGATCAGACCGTCCGTGCTGTTATTATTTATTACCGTCACATTTGGCGGGATTGCCTCTTTTCTGCCCATTTATGCCGAAAAGAGCGGTGTGGCCGGGATTGAGTTGTACTTTCTTGTTTATGCCTTGTTTCTGATGATTTCCAGGTTGTTTGCGGGTAAAATCTATGACCGAAAAGGGCATTTATATGTTTTTCCGCCGGGGACGGCACTCATTTTCTTGGCCATGCTTCTCCTGTCATGGCTGCCGAACACCAGTATAATGCTTGTTGCAGCTGGATTATATGGCCTTGGTTTTGGTGCTGTCCAGCCGACGCTTCAGGCATGGGCAGTGAATGAGTCACCTGATAACAGGCGCGGGATGGCCAATGCCACATTCTTTTCCTGTTTTGATTTTGGTGTGGGCATAGGTGCGATATCGTTCGGTCAGATTGCCTCAGTGTTCGGCTATAGCATGATTTATCTGACAGCGGCCGGGTCTGTACTATTTTCACTCCTCCTTTATTTTTATTTATATATAAGAGCAAAAGTCCGGGCAGCTGACTGACTGCCCGGATTTTTTAAAAGATAAGAAAGTATAAATTTTTGACCCTACCACAGTGTTGTTTACTGTGGTATCTTTAATTTATGGTGAAAAATATTATGAAGCAAATCTTTTTTGATAGTAATCAACATTGGGAGTCATTTAAAAAGAAGCATGGAGATAGGATCCGACCGGTAGTCACAAAGGAGGTTGAGCGATTTCGTGACTGCGGGAATTCGAAGAATGGATTTAAACTCTTTGTTTGCGAAGGCTGTCATGATGTTCGAAGAGTTCCGTATCGATGTAAAGGACGATTTTGTACAACTTGTTCCCTGGGAGAAAGTGAAGAATGGAGCCGCCTTTTGACAGAAGATGTCTTACAAGTGAACCATCGACACGTGATATTTACGATCGATGAAGGATTACGTGAGATATTTTTATTACATCGCCATCTTCTAAAACCATTGATGGATGAGGCAGCCAAACTGATTTCGGACTACTTTGGAAAGAAAGCCAAGGTAAAACCAGGTATCATAGCCGGTTTACATACGTTTGGTTCAAGGGTGAATTTTAATCCGCATGTCCATATGTTAGTAACCATGGGAGGGGTGACAAAAAAGGGAGACTGGAAAGGATACGATTATATTCCATTCAAGATGCTACGAAAGCAATGGCAGACCGTGGTATTAAAGTTAATCAGAAAGAATCTGACAAAGAAAGAAAAGAAACAGGTTCAGCCACGCTTACAAAAGGCTTTTTCCGAAAATGGGGAAGGCTTCTATGTGTATGCACCAAAACAAAGGGGGAAAATAAAGGATCAACTGCGATACATTGGCCGTTATATGCGTCGACCAGCGATTGGAATCAATCGGATTGAGGCATATGATGGGCAAACTGTGACCTTCAAATACATCGATAAAAAAGATTATCAAGAGAAACGTGAAACGTTGACTGCCGAAGCGTTTATCAGTCGCTTAATCCGGCATATTCCGGATGAGCAATTCAAAACGATTCGTCATTATGGCATGTACTCAAGACGAAGCAAAAGCTTAAGCAAGAGAATGTTGGCTGCATGGCAACAAAGAACAAGACGCTGGATATTGAAAGTGAAGAAAACGCTTCGCCGCCAAACATGGCGAGAGCGTGTTATTTCCAGTGGCCAAAAAGACCCCATGATATGTCCACACTGTGACAATTATTATGAGTACATGGGGGAAGTGTGTCCGGAGGATGGGAAACTAGAAATAAAAGTGGCATTTTCAACTGACGCAAGACGCTATATGGAGAGGGTGATTGTCTATCTCGAAGAAACTCCGAAACCAAAACAAACGGAAGAAACACAAAAAGAAAAAGGGGACCGATCATCTACAACCCAAGAAGACGTCGATCAATTATCATTGTTTAATGTGTCATGAGGAAGAGGAAATTCCTTATGATGTTGTAAGAGATTTTGATTTGATGGATGGAGGGGATCCAACAACTCCACCGAGATTTAACTGTGAACAATGCGGAGGAGAGATGTATCCAGC